>CAXRJY010000148.1:0-8090 GCA_964230915.1 Candidatus Poseidoniaceae archaeon
AGCAATAGAGAGTCTGCAATACTTAGATTGGTAGCAGGTTCTGCCCTAGCCATTCTGATAGCATCCTCTCCAGATAATTCTAGAGTTGCATCCGAGGCAGCAGAAGGAGGGTCTGGAACATCGATTCGCAATACAAAAATTGCCGACATGAAAAACAGCCAGAACAATGTCAGCATTTCAAGGACGTGAATCTGCGCCTTTTCATCAGAACGGAGACGTGAATTCATGCCACCACCGTGACTGAACCTTGGTCATCCACCAAACTTGTGTACGAACCTAATGCAATGCCGTCACTTGGCCTGATGATGTAGTATATCTCATCTCCAACTTGCGTCTCTGATGCGACTATGGTCATCAGCCCACTCCAAGTCACAACTTCCACACTGTTTCGATACCAACGTATCTCAGTTCCTTCTTCGGGATGATTATCTTCATCATAATATGCGTACGAAACCAACAGTTCGTCACTGTTCGTAGGAGTTGCAGGCAATAACATCAGATTAGTTGCTACAGGAGCCGTGTTCTGAATTGCCATGGTTGGCTCAAAGGTTCCTGCCCTAACATCGATTTCCTCAGGAGGCTGGACCCCTATCAGTTCAGGTGAGAACACAACGAAATTGAATGCCAATAAAGCAAGAACAATCATCATTCCAGCGTGTTTCATTCCCGAACTTAATCTCCCCGTAGCCATCAAACCGGCCATGCAGCCATTTCCGACAGCCTGTAGAGTGACACCATAATAGAAGACCATCAGGAAGAACAGTGGATCTATGGCCCTAATCTCCATGTTCCCGAGTTTCGCTGAGCCATCATCTCCTCCACCTTCGTCGTCACCAGAATTAGAACTTGCAATCGCAGGGATGAAGACCTTACCTAGAACAACAATAACCCCCAAGAAAACCATGTATGAAACCCAAATGACTGCAATGTAGGAGGCTATTGCTCGTTTTCTTTCCCCCTCAAGGAACTTGATTTCACGACTGTCATTTGCAGCAGTCACTAGAATATCTGAAATTTTCCCTCCTGCCTTATTGGCTTCTTGTATCAGGCTGATCGCTCTCTTCACCAATGGAGTACCAACACGGTCCGCGAACAATTGGATAACGTCACCGAAGGCTACGCCCCAAGATAATTGGTCGGCCATCTTTTTGACTTCGTCATTCAAGGCACCATATTCCGAACTGGCCAGCGTTTGAACCGCGACGTTCATCGACAAACCTCCTTTCCAATATTCAGCCATGTCTCGCAGGAAATCAGGGAATTTATCTTCCATCGAATTGATTCGATTCTTGACTCCATCCCAGTAATATGAAGCAGGGAAGAATGCAATGAATATTCCAATCCCGAAGAAATTCAGGAATAAGGTCGGACGGAATGAAGTGATACCAAGATCCAATTCAGGACCAAGCCATAGAGATTTGTTGTTCATATTCTCTGGAACGCCATCGTAGACCTCAATATGCAAGGAAAAAGTGAACTCACGAATCTTCTCTCCACCAGGGTCATTGGAATACAGAACGTATGAGTACTCCTCTCCAGGTTCTACATGGTCATGTTTCAGACTGCAGCCTCCCTTGTTGGTGATACCATCCTGCTTTGATGCAATCACATTCTTTTCCGAATCCCATAACTCCAAGGTATAGGGGAATTCAACATCGGCTTTGGCTTCGCATTTCAATTCAAAGGCTTGATTCAATTCACCCGTATAATTCCCCCGATCTTCTGGTAATAATCCGGGAGCGGTGAACCTCTGTCCTTCTGCCAAGACCTTCTTCCACGCCTGAGGTGCCTCAAATACCGACACCTGTGGTTCATCATGCAACAAATCACATGATTCATTCGCATCTAGATCAGGTTGGAAAGTAGGGTCCCAGCCACAAGCGACATTGATGAACATTGGCTGCCCATTTGGAGTTGGCAAGAATGGAGAATTGATGAACCAAAAACCCATACTTGAGATTCCCATTATCAGTCCGATTCCGAGAATGATGTACAATTTAGTCATCGTTGTATCATTCTTGGGAAGTTCGAGATCGACCTTGAGTTTCTCTTTCTTTCGCGCCAATCTTTCACCTCCTCTTACATCTTCTGCTCTTCACTCATGGTCCACACCAATAGAGCATAAGCAACGTGAATTGCTGGAATCACTCCCATGATGATGGTATACAAGAAACTCTCAGACATCTGAGAACCTGAACCTGAAACCCAGAACATGATGACAAGCATGACGATCAGGAAAAGCGGCATCGCTACTGCGACCACAACATATGATTCCGCCAACATCGCTAGAGTCTCTAGGAATACCTGCAATCTAGTTCGATTCTCACGCATGTAGTGTTCAGCACGATTGAGGAAATACAACTTCAGATTTCCTCCCGAGGTCAATGTTCCAACCATTCCTTGAAAGAACTCTGTCAACCAAGGGGATGCTGCACGGTCAACAGACATCTTGATCGCAGTCAACAAATCATATCCCAGCAATGTGACATCACGATAAATCATAGATGAATCATAAGCGATGTCACCATAGATGTCTTCATTCAATGCCAATGAACGGAAAATCTTCGACGGCGTCGCATTGGCTGCTGACATCGCAGCAGTGTATGATGCAGCATATGGGAGATATTTCTCTAACTGCATACCTCTCTTATGTGCCATTCGTTTCGCTGAACCTTTGAAATATCTGAAAGCCATTACTGGAATAATAAATCCAAACATTACTGGAATCAATATCTTGAGGTATGTTGGAAACACCAGTGTTCTGTAATCTGGACAACCGTGTCCTGGCTGGTCAAAATTCGCTGCAGCCTTATCGGGATTCCAATATTCCCAGACCTTGCATGGAGTCTCTGATTCTGGATCTTGAATCCCTTCATAGATTGCAATTACTCCTATAGCTGGAAAGAATACTATGGCAATCACTCCAACGCAGATCAGGAATACAGCGAATGAAGTAACGATATTGGTCGCCAGATAAACATCCGCCATCAGTGGATAAGCACCCTGCTCGAGAGTCTTGCAGAGTTCCTTGTCTCCTCGAGCCTTCTTCTTTACCATTTTGCCAACGGTTCTGTGACAGATTTTCTGCCAGGCCGTCAACTCCATCTATGCATCACTTCCCGAGTTCATCGCAATCCATCAACCCGAGCAAGGATCTCATTTGGCCTCACATAATATTCAGTGACGATTTGTGATACCTGATCGGATTTACGAATATCATTCAATACCATCCATTCTAGAATTCGCTTTCTGGTTCTCAACTCTCGACGCATCTCATCCTGACTGAAATTGATTTTGACCATTATCTTCTCCAGAACATATGATTTTCCACTGAACACATAATCATCAGATGCTGGATCCCAGCGGAACACTTCATTGGTGATTATTTCCATTGAATTCGGGTCGATACCCACAATCTCAACCGTCTGTCTCGTCCTTCGTACACGCTGTCCATTGATACGAGTCTGTATCTGAATGGAACAGGCTTCCAATGCCGGTAACAGAACTCTCGGGATATCGATCGGTTTGTTCTCAAGGCGGTGAACTAGTGATGGAACCGAATCTGCGTGCACTGTAGAATATGCACAATGTCCTGTGGCCATTGCTTGGAACAGAACGTAAGCCTCAGCACCACGAATCTCTCCGACAATAATGTATTCTGGTCGTTCACGAAGAGCGGCCTTCAACAACTCGAACTCTCCAATCTCACCTTCACTCGATTCTCCTCCGAATCCTTGTCTGGTCAACCCAGGCACCCAGTTTGGTTGTGGGATGTTGACTTCACGGGTCGATTCGATACTGACAATCTTCATCTGCCATGGTATGAAGATACACATTGCATTGAGAGTTGTTGTTTTTCCTGAAGCAGTACCACCGACGAACAGCATCGGCACTTCATTCTGGAAAGCAATCCAAAGGTAAGCCACCATCAAAGATGACATGGTTCGGAAGGCAACGATGTCGCATGGAGAGAACGGGTCTTCCTTGAAACGCCTGATACAGAAGCATGAGCCACGAGTGGATATCTCATGCCCTAGTTTCATGACAATACGTGAACCATCCATCAGAGTAGCGTCAAGCAGTGGATCTGCAACAGAGATATGTTTTCCACAACGTTGAGCCAACTTGATGATGTAAGATTCCAATTCATCATCTGTATCCCATGAACATGTGGTCTCGACAGATTCGAACTTACGGTGATAAGCGAAAATCGGTATTCCGGTTCCGTCAAGAGAAACGTCTTCCACATTCGGGTCGTTCATCAGAACGTCCATCTTTCCATAGCCGATCATATCTCTCCTGAGATAGTAGAATATCTTGGATTTGGATTTCTTGTTGACCTTCATTCCATAGGACTTGATGATCTTGTCCATCGCAGTCCTGAGGTAAGCGCCGGGGTCTGCATCGATATCTTCGATACTCGCGGTCAGACTCTTGATGAAAATGTCCATCAATTCATCTCGATACTCCTGTTCCTTCTTGTTCAATGGTGGCTCGATGATCTGATAGATGATGTTCAAGGTCCTCTTATCGCGCACTATTCTTGCGAAGGCATGAGGTGGCATGACAGGGTACTTGTCAAGTTCATCATATGCTGCCTGCTGCTTACCGCCACGGCCTCGACGACCACCGCCCTTTCCCCCCTTTTTTCTTGCCATAGAGTATTACCCCTGCCGTAGGCAGGAATCACTACGACTTCAAACCCACTATAACCTTTGGTTGCCATTTGAACCTAAAAAGGCCTATCATTCGGGCTCTCAGTGACTCGGAAACAGTGAATTGAGCCACTGTTCTGAGAGATTCTTGAAAGTTTCGAGGTCACCGGAGTTATCCAAACTCCAATCGGCGCCAGCGATGAGCTCCCCTACACCCCAACCCAGTTCTCTCTCGTCGCGTCGAGAAAGAGCATTTCTGTCGCCATCCTCTGCCCTGCCTCTAGCAGAGATTCTGTTGAATCTGATATCCGCGTCTACATTTACTGCAATGACCTTGAATGAATCCGGCCAAGATTCGAGAAAGACGTCTTTTTCATCGCCTCCCCTCAGTCCTTCGATCAATACCAACTGATTTTCAGTGAGGGCAGAATTGATGTGAGGGGCTAAACGGCTTGCTAGAACTCCATATCCAAACTCGTCACGCAACTCCTGAGCAACTCTACCGAAGACATGGGGGTCTCCTTCAAGACCGCGCGCTTCAACTTCAGCACGAATCATGTCACCCATCGAGAAGACTGGGATGCCTGCTTCTTTCACCAACTCGGACAACACGCCTTTGCCACTACCGGGCATCCCAACCACGGCAACCACGAGCACCATGACCTCTCCAATGGTTGCTGGTCAATCAATGAACCGGCTCAATTGTTGAACGGAGCGTGTTTCCACTTACGGTCAAGCAATTTCATCAGAAACCAACCACCGCCAATCAATAGAACTGAAACCGTCAGAATTCCTGTGAAGCCGCGCTGCATTCTATCGTTATCAAAAGCGACTGCTTCAGCATTGATTCCATTCTGGCTCACCTGTTGGTACCAATTGTCATAGAATGAGGTATCACCTTGGGTGAAAGAAAGTAGGAACAATACCAACAGAGGCAACACCGTGCCTATCCAGAACCAGAGCATTATCGAAGCATCAAAAATCGCTTTGTTTGGTCGAAGCCCCATCAAGAAAGCAGTCAAGGAAACGATGTAGATACTGTTCGCCACCATCACAATCAAGGCTACTGGCAGCATACTCCAAGCCTCCAGTTTCCATGCCATCAACAATAGGAAGATGACACTGATCCAGGTTGTTGTCAGGAAATATGTCACCACTTTTGCCCTGATCAATTCAGGAACTGAAACTGGCAGCGTATTCATATGTTCAGGAGAATCTATTCCAGTCAACCAAGAATAGAAATTGAACCCAAAGAAACCGAGGAATGGCGCATATGTCAACAGATTGACTGGAATCGGAGAATCTGTGAAATCCACCAACCATGCAAGTGCCAATAGAACCATCAAAGGAACTGCATAGGAGACTATCATCTTCTTGATGGTTCCACTGCGTATCAAATCGACGAATTCCTTGGCGACCAAAAGCCGCATTGTACCCTTGCCAAGGAAGCCCAATCTTGCATATGATGGAGCCAATAACTCCTTTCGTTCTGATATCTGCTGTTCAAAATCATCAGAGACCGAAACTGCACCCAACCAAGCGATGAAGGGAATAACAATGATTCCACATATTGCCAAAACAATGGAGTGATTCAATTGAAAGGAATATCCGATTATCAACAGGTCGAAACGAATCCAGCCACCTAGAACCAAGACTCCCGTTACCACAGCAGCCACAGGTATCACCTTCGACCAAGGCTTACCTCTTGTCCACAGAGCGCTTCCAAGGAACGAGATTGCAAGACCTTCAGCCAAAGTCAGCGACATGGCGAGCATGGTCACCGGTATCGAAGTCCAGAGTAGTGGAGTGGATACAGAAAAGAAAACCTCGAGCAGTATTCCAAGGGCCATTCCACACGAAACAGGGAGTAGTATCAACAGCAGATAATAGACCACTTCCTTCACCCAGTATGCGAAATGATTTGCAGACTGTTCAATGGGCTGTAGGGCTGGAGATGCAAGAAGATAGTTTAGGCCTGAACCGCGTTGGCTGACCATCACCCTACCAAGAAAAGCGAAGGAACCCATACCAAGACTGAACATGAACAAAGGAAGGTGGAGAGCGAACTTCAGTTCATCCCATGTGAAGGCTCGCCTTTGGTCCTCTAATCCTTCAACATCAGTAACTCCTTCGCCAACCAGAAATCTGATGCCGACTATCATGACCATGGTGACAAGTGACAGTAAAGCAGGAAACAACAAGATGTGCCGTTTCTTGGCGAAGTCGATATTCTGCCTCCATTCCTCTTTGAACATCATTCGGAATGTGATACCAAAAGCAGAAGACAAAGTCGCGGGAGAATATTTCCTTCCGCCAGAATGAGTTCCTAGGTCCCCTCCAACAACATTGGTGACCTCGCTCCAGTCCCTACTGGAGACTTCAGACACGTTCATTCCTCCTCAATATCGCCATCAGCCATGCCTTGGGCCTCTGCCATTGAATGTCCAACCAGGCGAATGAAAACATCTTCGAGATTTTCATTATCCGATTCCTTGAGGTCTGCAATTCTACCTGATGCCAGAACCTTCCCATGATCGATGATCGCTAATCGTGTACAAAGACGCTCAGCCACTTCAAGGACATGGCTGCACATGAAGATGGTCCCACCATCCGCCACCATGTCAAGCAGCCAAGTGCGACATTTTCGCTGATATATCGGGTCAAGATTAGCGAATGGTTCGTCAAGGAACATGATTCGCGGCTCATGAATGAAAGCACTAGCCAACATCACTTTCTGTCTTTGTCCCTTTGAGAGATCCTTGCACATTGTATCTCGTTTATCTGTCATTCCGAACCAATCCATCCAATGATTGATACGATTCGGAAGATCATCCAGCCCACGTAATCTACCCACGAATTCAAGGAACTCAACGGGGGTCAGATATGAAGGTGGAGATTCAGACTCAGGCACGATACCAATGTTCGCTTTCAATTCCTGTGGATTATTCTTGACATCAATTCCTAGAACCTCCACTTCTCCAATACTGGGTTTCAACTGTCCAGTCAGGAGTTTGATGAAAGTGGATTTACCGGCACCATTAGGTCCGAAAACTCCGAAGAATTCACCTGAATGTACCTTCACGTTCAAGGGATGTAAGGCAATGAAATCACCGAATCGCTTGCCAACATCATTGGCAGCGACAAGAATTTCTCGTTTTATCCCATCACTCATCGACTATCTCCATCGTCCCGACTCTGCCATCTGTCTTAGTTGATTATGTGGAGCCTCTTGAACGAAGCATTGAGGGCTTCGATGCTGTGGGACCCATATGGCGGCCATACCTGACGTAGATGAAGTGCTCATCGAAGAGGTGCCTGTGAATGATGAAAAAATTGGAAGTGGCAGTATTGCGATGGTCACCATCAATCGTCCGAACAAACTCAATGCATTGAACAGCACAGTGGTCAGCGCACTGAAACTAACCTGTCAATGGG
>CAXRJY010000149.1:0-6041 GCA_964230915.1 Candidatus Poseidoniaceae archaeon
CAATCCCAGTGCGGAGCAAGGCATCTGTGATTCTTGCTCATCCACGCAGTTGAAGAGACGTGCTGATGATAATGAAGAAACGGTTCGTTCACGATTAGAAGCATATCACTCTCAGACTGCTCCATTGGCTAAGTGGTATGATGAGCGTGGCAAATTGGTCATTGTTGATGGAGATAAGGAGATTGCAGAAGTTGGCAAAGACATCCTATCTGGCATGTCGGGGATCAGGGATTGACGTGGCAAACAGACGTTCCTCTAGACGGTCGCAGTCGATGCGAGCAGGTCGTAAGAAGGCAGCATTTGCGGCTAGGGAGGATTTGTTTCGGATATTGTCATCTCCAAAGGGGAGGCCGAAGGAAATGGTTGATTCTGCAGCAAGGCAGATGTGGCGTTTAGGAACAAGACACAGAATAGGCCTTCATCCAAATTCCAAACATTGGATATGTAGAGGTTGCAAGACTTTGTTGCGGCCTGGTGTTTCAGCAACTGTCAGGCTACGTGATGGTGTGCGAATCTCTACCTGTCACGATTGTGGGCGTGTTCGCCGGTTGATTATCTCCAAGGAGGCATGATGATGGACATTCCAGAGCATATCCTTTCTCTTGCTAAAGATAGAGAATTGAAAGTTTCAGTCAGAATCGGACGTGAAGGTATCACAGAGAATCTGATTTCGGAACTGAGCACTCAACTCGGTGCTCGACAAGTTGTAAAGGTCAAAATGAACAGAGGTTTGTTCGAAAGAGAACAAAGGTCCGCAGCTTGGCAGGAATTGGCTGCAAGTTGCAATGCAGAAGTAGTGCATGCCCGCGGTAACATTGCAACATTCTATCGCCCTTGAGAATCGTTGTTGATTCCGTATCACTGAGATGTTTACTTTGGTAATCATCATACCTTACCGACTTGTGCGACAGATGGGAATTGTATGTCTGCGGTAGCTCCATTCTGGATGACGGGTATGCTGGGTGCTTTGGTCCTGGCCATTATTGTTGCAATGTTGGTTCGTTGGATTCGTCTTCCATACACCATTGCATTGGTAGTGGTTGGACTGATGATTGGGTTACTTGGTCCATGGATTTCCAGCGAGGATAATTTCCATGGATTGTTATCCGCAGAGGTGATTTTGTTCCTGATGCTTCCTCCATTACTTTTCCAAGGTGCTGCCACCATGGACCTTGCCAAATTGAGGTCCAATTGGAGATCAATCACTTTACTTGCCATACCAGGGGTTGTCATCTCCTCAACAGTGATTGGAGTCATCGCTTGGCAGGTGGTTTGGAGTGATGAGCCGAATGGTTTACTCTATGGATTGTTGTTAGGGAGTCTATTGGCTGCAACCGACCCCGTTTCGGTATTGGCATTGTTCAAGACCATGGGTGCTCCAAAGCGTCTTTCTGTTCTGGTTGAAGGTGAATCATTGTTCAATGATGGGACTGCAGTAGTTTTGTTCAACATCTTGTTAGTCGGAGTTCTGGCCACACAAGTTGGTGATGGTTTCACCGGTACGGAACTGATGTTGGGAGGTTTTGCCAAATTCATAATGATAGTTTCAATCGGATTGGTTATTGGATTGGTTGGTGGAATCGTATCAAATTGGGTACTGCTCAGAACTGATGATCATCTGGTTGAGATATCTATTACTGTAGCATTGGCATTTGGAACCTTCATCATGGCTGAATTATTCCATGGTAGTGGCGTGATTGCGGTAGTGGTTGGTGGACTTTTGGTTGGTAATCACGGAACTCGATATGGAATGACTGCGACTGCACGCGTCGGTTTGCATCACTTCTGGGAGGTTGTGACTTTCCTCATCAACAGCATACTCTTCCTGCTGATTGGATATGAACTCCAACGAGCATTTGAATTCGACAAACATACATTGATGCTTGCTGCTACAGCGATAATTGCTGCTTCCGTAGGTAGATTGGTGATTTATCCATTGATAGGGATTGCAAATGTCAACAGTAAGAATCCAGTCCCTCGGAATTGGCAGCATTCAATATTCTGGTCTGGTCTGAGAGGTTCGATTCCAATCGCATTGCTTCTGATGCTTGCCCACATGGTATCAAATCCAACTTCATTCATCATCAATGATGTAGAGGAATCAGCATTGTTCCCAGATTCATTGTATCATGATTTACTGGTCATGTCATTCAGTGTTGTTCTATGGACATTATTGGTACAAGGTTTGACTTTGAAACCATTGATGAACCGATTGAAAGTCAGCGGCACACCACCAGAGAATGAGCGTGCTTACGAGGTTGCATTGGCTGAATTGATTACTTCTAGAGCTGCATTGAACAGACTTGAGCAACTTCATGCTGAAGGATTGGTTTCTGATTCTGACAGCGATAGGATGCATGGAATCTACCAAGATCGATTGTCCAAGGCTGAGAAAAGCGTAGCATACCATGGTGATTCCAGTGAGATTCACGCACAGAGGATTGAGAATGCACGTAGAGAGTTGTTGATGGCCCAAATGTCAACCCTCAAAGAGGCCGAATACAGCGGTTTGATGTCTGCACACATTGCAGAACAAGCGTTGAAATTACTTGATGAGGAATTCCATCTTTCCGAGAAGAAACAAGAGGATTTACACGCTGAAGAAACACTATCTAAAGAACAAAGTTCACTGCTTCCTGAAGAGATTGAAATCCCTGCCTCTTCATTCGCAGCAATGGTCCCACCCGAGGTCAGCGAAGTGATGGATATCGATGAAGAATCTGAGTGAGTTTTAGTATTGATTATAAGGGAAAAATTAGTCGAGCGGCTCGATGATTACAGCACAACAACTAGTTCTACTGATTTTCATACTCAGCTTCGCCCTCATTCTATCTGAAAAGTTGCATCGTTCAATAGCCGCTTGGCTCGGATGTGTCCTGATGCTATTCACCGGTCATGCTACCGGAGTATTCAATTTAGCTGACGGGCATAGTTTGGAACACGAAATGCTCACCTGGATAGAGTTCGAGGTGATTGGACTTCTGTTGGGGATGATGGTCTTTGCAGGGCTGCTCGAAATATCTGGGTTCTTTGAATTCGTTGCTGTCAAGGCCACGAAAATGAGCAAGGGAGACCCTTGGCTTTTGATTGTCTATCTTGGAACATTGACGACTGTGCTTTCCTTGGTAATCGACAATGTAACAGCAATTATCATCATTGCACCCATCACTTTGAAGATTTGTCAGAAGATGGAGATAAGTGCCATTCCCCCATTGCTGGCAGAAGCAATTCTTTCCGATACTGGAGGAGTGGCGTCGATGGTGGGAGACCCTCCGAATGTCATGATTGCTGCAGCAGCACATGATCAAGGAGGAGAACTCGCGAATCTGTTTGGTTTCAATGGCTTCCTTCTTCATCTGGGAATATTGACTTTCTTTGCTTGGGTTGCAACTCTTGGATACCTGCGCTGGTATTATCGTGAATACTTGACCAAGAAGCCAGACAATATCGAATCAGTGCTGGAAGAAAATGAGTGGGATATGGTAGAGGACCTCCGTTTGATGAAAACGACTTTGGTACTCTTGGCTATTACAGTCGTTGGATTCTCGGTGACAGAATTACTACACCTTGGAATCGAGATTCATGCTATTGCATTGGCTGGTGCAGGTCTGGCATTGGCCTTTGCTCGGCCAGAAGACCATGAGATGCGAGATGGCCTGATGCATTCGGTGACTGAGAAGATTGAATGGGCGGCCTTACTCTTCTTCGCAGGTCTTTTCATGCTCGTCGGTGCGGTTGGAAATGTAGGGTATCTGGAGGCATTGGCTGACTGGATTTTTGAGACCTTTGGCAGTAATCAAGTGATGTTAGCAGTCGCTGTTGTGTGGGTATCGGCGATAGCAAGTGCGCTAATTGATAACATTCCATTCACCGCCGCTATGATTCCGGTCATCATCAGTATAGGAGAAAGCAACCCTGATGTTGACATCGCCCCATTGTTCTGGGCTTTGGCCATGGGCGCTGGTTTTGGTGGAAACGCCACTCCTATCGGCTCCTCAGCCAATGTCATGACGGTTTCCATAAGCGAGCGAGGACCTGAACCGATCACAACGAGGGAATGGCTCAAAGTAGGCCTGCCAGTGATGGTCATCACTTGTTGTGTTGCCACTCTATTCATCATAGTGTTCCATGGTTTCTATTCCTCCATGTGATGAACAGTTCATGCGCTTGATGGCGACAGCATCAAGACCACTACTTCATTGCAGGGCTTGAGCAGTATGCACGAATGCGCGGTATGTGGGTTACTTTTCCTCGGTGGCTCAGCCTGTCCGAGTTGTGGCAGCATGTCGCATAATGAGTTGGACGTTACTGAAGAGGGGAAGGAGACTGCAGAGCAGCGAGGAGGCATCCCTGGCCTCTCCGAATTGGATGAGGCCATGAGAGATGTCGTCGGGGATGAAGAATTGCAGGATGACGAGGAAGAGGTTGAACCTACAGGAACCAGTCTTCCATTCACCATTGGTGGAGGGGTGACTGAAGAAGTCTCCAGTCTACCATTTGGCGTTGGTAGTCGTTCTGCTGGGATTGGCGATGAGGATGATTCTGAAGAAACAGAAGAACCAACTCCTGCCGATGCTACTGAGGTAGAAGATTCAGAAGAGATTGAATCACAGACGATCGAACCTGAACCTGAACCTGAACCTGAAGTTTCTGAGACGGTGGCAGAGCCTGTAGTGCCAGAACCAGTGCCTCAGCCCGAGGCGGTTGTAGAGCCAACGATTGAAGATGAACCAACAGAGTTGGAGCAGGTGCCTCTTCCGGGTGCTGGAACTGTAGTGGAGGAGTTGGAAACAGTCCCTCTACCGACCTCAAGTTCGAGTGAAAAGGAAGTTCAGAAACCTATCAAGGTACAAGCGGTGGCAATTATCGATGAAGAAGATGGGATTGAATCGGATTCAGACCTATTCGAAGTAGAATCATCAACTTCAAGTGTATTCTCAGATGCTGCTGAAGGTCATTATCAGATTCAAGCCAAGGCCGTTGACATGGAGGAATTATATGCGGCTCCAGAGCAAGTGGTTGAGCACACATTTGAGGATGAAGAGTTGACTTCAGAAGTGGAGGTCAATCTAGATGAATATCCCGAACAAGATGCTTCAGAAGAGATCATTTTTGCCCCAGAATTAGTCAGTTCTGAACCCGACTTATTCCCGGCACAAGCCCTCCAGATAGATACAGCAAATGACTCCGAATTATCTTCTCTTCTTTCTTCAGGCTTTGACGCACTTTCTCAAGGAAGTTGGGACCAGGCTGCAAGGAGTTTCCGTACTATGGCTGCAAAGCGGCCAGGCGATGCCTCCATACTCAACAACTACGGGCTTGCCCTCCTTCAGCATGCGATTGATCTGGATGAAGATGATTTCAACGATCCTGATGCTGTGGATAGCCAATATGAGGCTGCGATTATGGCATTGAAACAAGCAGCAAAGTCCGACCCAGAAGAATCTTTGATACTCTACAATCTTGGCACTGCACTCGTTTCTAGTGGGCGTTATGAGAAAGCCCTTCGCATCTTTGATGTGGTCATGGAGCGCAGTGATTCGCCTAAGGTCCATACTCTGAATGGAAGAGCAGCGGCACATATGGGAATGGGTAGTTTCGATGCTGCTCGAAGTGATCTGGAGCAAGCAAAACAGAGAGATTCAGACAATGAAGTGATTTCTGCGAATCTTGCAAGATTATCGCCAACATGATATTTTTTGAATCCGAGACACTTGCGTACACGCGAGGAAAATGCTACTCAAAAGACCCCTATATTGAGCCGCAGTGTATCATTTTCAGGCACCTTGAATTTTCGATGCTTTCTTATAGGGATGGCATCTCGGCCGGTTGCTTTTAGTGCACTTGGTCATGCAATGATGTGACTGGGGAAGCGGCTGAGGAGACCTGTCCCATGGGGAGGCTGGTTTCTGAGGAGGCCGACAATAGGTAAGCCTGGACACCGAAGGGTGCTCGTGGTACGGAAGAAGTACCACGATGCTACAACCCATCTGGGGGATGGCTCGGCTCGAGTGCCGACGAAGGTCGTGACAAGCTGCGAA
>CAXRJY010000150.1:0-8596 GCA_964230915.1 Candidatus Poseidoniaceae archaeon
GCAGATGGGAGAGATTGATCCTGTAGTTGGTGACCACTTTGACCTGAGAGTACCATTACATGCAGCAGAATTCGATGTAGAGGCACTTCGTCAAGCGATTCCTGACCCTGTACTTTAGATTCAAGACGTGGAAAGACCAAAAGGGCTTGAATTAGTGCATCAGCCATGGGATTGATGAGAGGTGCGAGTGCACTGTTCCTCGTATCATCAATATTGGCGATGGCTTGGACTCCAATATCATCCACTATCCAAGCGGACCCAATGAATGAACAGTATTCAGAATCTGCATTGGATGTAAACTGTGGACTGGCAAGATACTCTCGTCAAATCCAGATCGCTTTCGAACGAGTATCTGACCTTGAATCCTATTCCGAAGAAGAATTGCAGAATCGCGAATGGATGGTAGTATCTCCACCTTCAGATTGTGGAGCGAGCGAAAAACATAGTCGAAGATTGGCGGCTTCGGTTGGAGCGGAAATCATTCCAGCACCCTTACTTGAAGATGCTTGGATATGGAAGTTCGATTCCAATTCCAATCCTGCGTCAATCCTTTCAGAACTTGGAGTAGAGAGTTTCTATCCACTGCTCAAAAAAGAAAACCTACCTCGTATGATACCTAATGATACTCTCTTCGATGACCAGTGGCATTTGAAAAACACAGGCCAAGACAATGGTGTCTCTGGAGAGGATGTCAATATCACTGGAGCATGGAACCAAGTTCTTGGAACTGGAGTCACCATTGGAATTGTAGATGATGGTTTGGAACATGACCACGAAGATTTGTCAAGTAATTATGATGACACTCTTGACTACGATTACTGTGGAAATGATGGCAACCCAATGCCAAGTAATTGGGATGGACATGGCACCTCTGCAGCTGGTGTCGCTGCAGCAACCGGAGATAATGGCAAAGGGGTGAGCGGAGCGGCTCCGGATGCAACATTGACCGGACTACTTCTCATAGCATGCAGTAATTCAGATTCTGACGAAGGAAATGCGCTCTCACATCAAAACCAAGCCATAGATATCTACAGCAATAGTTGGGGGCCATCAGATAATGGAAACACATTGGAAGCACCAGGGCCCTACATGATGGCAGCATTCGAAGATGATGTGTACAGCGGCCGCGGTGGGCTGGGAAACATCATCACATGGGCTGCTGGCAATGGACTTTCAAACGATGATGACTCGAATCTTGATGGATATGCAAACAGTCGTTACACTATCTCAGTGACCGCAGTAGACCATGATGGAGACCAGACAACATATGGTGAACTGGGAGCCAACGTATTGGTCTCAGCGCCATCTGATGGAAGTGGGGTAGGGATTACTACCACAGATCTCGAAGGTTCCAGTGGCTACAGTAATTCTGACTATACAGATTCATTCGGTGGAACTTCAAGTGCAACACCATTGGTTTCTGGAGTGATTGCATTGATGCTAGAAGCAAACCCGAATCTAACATGGAGAGATGTTCAACATATCTTGGTACATAGTTCAAGAATGAATGATGCAAGTGATTCAGGATGGAATTCGAATGGAGCAGGCCTCCAGTTCAATCACAAATATGGCTTCGGCGTCATCGATGCAGGACACGCTGTTGACCTTGCGAATAACTGGAGTAACGTTGATGCCGAGATGAATTTTACTTCTGGTACCGTGAATGTAGCACAATCAATTCCCGACAACGCTCCAAATAGTCCTGTAATCTCAACTTTCGTGGTCAATGACAACATTATGTTGGAATCGGTTGAGATATTATTCGATGCAACCCATCCATATCGTAGCGACCTGGATATCACTTTGATTTCCCCTGATGGAACCGAATCCAAACTCATCAATTATGTTGCAAATCGAGACAGTGGCAACAACTACGATGATTGGATGTTCTCAAGTGTTCAACACTGGGATGAATTATCCCAAGGCACCTGGACTCTGGAAGTATATGATGATGGAAATCAAGATGTTGGTACATGGAATCATTGGGAGTTGATTCTCCATGGCACCAATGCTATTGTTGATAGTGATGGAGACATGCTATGGGACAGTAATGAGACAGAGGTACACAATACTGATCCTAACGATTATGACAGTGATGATGATGGCTTAGGTGATGGACACGAAGTTCTGATCTATGGCACGAATCCTTTAGACAATGATTCGGATAATGACGGCCTGAATGATGGGCTGGAAGTTGGAACCATCGGTTCGGACCCAAACCTATTGGACACTGACGGAGATGGTTTGAACGATGGAGACGAGGTTCTGGTGTATGGAACAGACCCGTTGGTTCCCGATGCAGACTCTGACGGTGATGGATTCTATTGGTTCAATGATTGCGACGATTCCAATGCCTCCATCAATCCCGCAGCAATAGAGATTCTGAACGGCATCAACGATGATTGCGATAATGCAACTGACGAAGGATTTGACCAATATGATTCAGATTCAGATATGTTGGATGACTGGAGTGAGTGGCATCAATACGGAACTGACCACTATGACAACGATACAGATGACGATGGGCTGGAGGACGGCAGAGAAGTCCTTGAACTAGGCACAGACCCCTTGACTCCTGACCCTGATATGGATGCAGATGGATGGTATTGGTTCGAAGATTGTAACGAATCAGAACCCACCATCAACCCTGGCGCAGTTGAGTTATTGAACGGTGTTGATGAGGATTGTGATGGCTTGATAGACGAGGATTTCATGATGAGTGATGCTGATGACGATGGAATCTCAGATTATTTTGAGTATTCACAATATGGAACAGATATCAATGACCCAGATACAGATGGCGATGGACTATCTGATTCCATAGAGATCTGGTTTCACCAATCCGACCCATTGACTTTTGATGCTGATGAAGATGGGGATGGATTCTACTGGTTCGATGATTGTGATGAAAATGACTCAAACATCAACCCGGATGCAGTGGAGGTATGGAATGAGAAGGATGATGATTGCGACTCTGAAATTGACGAAGGAACCCTGCCTCCTGAGCCTCCACCACCCGAGTTGGGATTCGAGGCCATATCAATTCCAAACAGTGTTGATACAGATGAAATAATTCCGTTCGCAATCCAACTGAATATGACCGTGGACCTAGTTTTCTGGGAATTTGGAGATGGCGGGAATTCGACTGGTAGTTCGGTCTACCATGTGTGGAGAGAAGATGGCGTCTACAATGTATCAGTGTGCATCACTAGAGGTACAGAAAAATTGTGTTCGGAAAGTGATGTGAATGTATCAACTCCCGCCTTGCCTGATTCGATTGATGACCCAGAAGAGGATGGAGAGGGAACTTCTGGTGATGCTCAGTCTGCAGGAAACAAGGGCATGGAAGCAACTACCACCACTCTGGGAATCGCGTTGGTCATCACAATCATGATTCTGATTATTATGCTGCTAAAGCAGCGAAAAGGAGGAAAATCAACCACTCCCGGATTCGCCCCGTACCCTGACATTCCCGGCGCACCAGACCTGAGTGGGCATGGAGACAATCCGTGGGGATGATCACTCATATGGTTTGAAAGAACCATCCTCTAACTTGATGTGCGGAGTTGGATCGAAAGTCCCATCAGGGGCCTGCAAATACCAATATCCATCAGATGATTGTACATGAACTGAAGCGCTTTCTTCGCTCGGGCTGGAATCAGCAGAATCGGAAGGTGTAGTCTCCAGATGTGGAGTTGATAGCGCAGCCATCGCAGCCTTGAAGTCACTACTCTCAACATGAGATTTGTCCGCCAATGTCTTGGCAGAACTATCATCTCCCAATTCATATGCGATTGGAGATGGAGACTCCTCTCTTTCCTGAGACTTCTTCTTGAAGGGCCATGGTGGTGCCATGGATATGGAGTATAGGAAGTACAAATGATACTACCGATTGTTGATGAGTCCATCAAAGGTAATTATTGAAGGCATGTATCGTCGACGGATATCTATGAGGAGATGTGTAACCATACTGCTATGCGTGTTCATCTTCTCTTCATCCACTCCTTTGGAGCCACAATTGTGGGTCGCCTTGGAAAAGCACTCGGTAAACTCAAGAGATGCTGAATTCAGTGTTTCTGACCCCGGAATGATACACTTACATCGTTCAGAAGACACTCAGGTCTCAATGATCTGGCATAATCAATTTCCTGAAGACCTGACGGTGGACATCAACACTACCACCGAATTGGTCGGAGTTGAGATTTCTGGGCTACCTCTTTCTGATGTCGAGATGAATACTGGCGCACTCGGACAATTACTGTTCACTTTGACACCTGATGCTGATGCACAACTTGGAACTCAGACACTCGGATTAGCATGGTACAAAAATGGCGAGTTGAATCCTTTCTTCAGCAACAGTGTCAACATCTCCATTGACCTTTCCAGTAACTTGTCATGGGGTAGTTCAGGTTCAACTTTCAAAGTCAACCCTGACACTCCATTCTCTTTCGCCTTGAATATCTCCAATACCGCCGCCTACGCAGATAATCCTCTGATTCGACTCAATGGAGACGTTGGTTGGCACATGGAATGGGACCTAGGTAATCAACCATGGAATGGGACCAACATGCAACTCGAATCGGGAGGATTAGGATGGGTCAATATCTCTGTCTGGGTGCCGCCTGTAGTCAATGGCTCTCCCGAAGCGGGAGAGGCGAAGTCATGGACCCTGAGTGCAACTTCTTCTCTTGATACGAAGGTTTCAATCTACACCTTTACCATTGAACCAAAGGTATTCCATAACACAACTATTGATTGGTATCAAGATGGTTTGAAATTAGACCCTAGCGGGACTGGAAAGCTGCAACTAGGAGTACGAAATGTCGGAAATTTCCAGACCCGCATAGAAGTAGAATTGACACCGATGGAAGCAAATGGGGAAGCGATTAATGATGGAGTTCCTAATGATATTCTGGGAATTGATGATTGGACGATTCGAATCGCTACCGAATACAATGTATCCTTGGTTGGCGTGAATGAAAGTGGCGTTGTCGATATCAATTTCCAGGCTCCATACAAGGTAGGTGGAAATATTGCAGTCAAAGTATCAATCTACAGCCCTGCGGCACCAGAACGTGTTGATTCAGTCGTGCTCAATGCTGAAATCATACGCCAGCGAAGTGGAACTCTTGACTTCGCGGATTTCGAATGTCGCTCATTGGATCCAGGGCAGTCTTGCACAGGTGCCGTAATTGTCAGCAACGGCGGCAATTATGGTGATGAATTCATTCTCTTTCCCGTCTATCCTGATTGGGTCGACATCAGCCACCAATCCAGTGAATTGACACTGTCGAAGGGAGAACAGCAGAATGTTTCCAACATAATCATCACAGTGCAGGACGGAGTGCAGGCATTTTCTGAGGGTGAGATAATATGGAAACTGCGACTGAAATGGAACAATACTGTGATTGATACACTGAAACTCAATATCACAGTAGCACTCAAATCAAACTGGGTGTTTGAAGAAGTGATCGATGAGATAGATGCTAGCGGAAACATGACGCTTTCCTGCACTGTAAAGAATCAAGGCAATGGAGTCGATGGACTGATCGTTGTTCTCACAGTAAGTCACTTCACTGAACACGGATTGATTCCTCCTGATGATGCGGAATTTGAATGGCAGGCTGAAACGCTGAGAGATTTCCAGTTGCTCGATATCGAACCTGGTCAAAACATGACATTCAGGTCATGGGCTCGATTGCCGAATGACGAACAATTGAACGGAACATTATGGATGAATGTGAGTATGTGGAGTTTTTCAGACCCTGAAGGTGAGGGAGTTTTTGCCACCTCCCAACAACCATGGATCGGTGTCCCTTGGCAACCAGATAGTAGAATTCAGGACGAAGATTCTTGGTTCAATCTTGAACCCTTGTTCTCCAATATCGAGGAGGCATGGAGTAAGCATTCATACACGCTATTTGCTATCATTTTCTCTGCACTGGCGATTCATTTGACAATGAAACGAAGGAACAGGTTGATCAGCGAAGAAAAAGAGAGAAAGGCACTGATGGAATTCAATGCTAACAAGAAAGAGGAATCATTCGGAGATGTCAGCGCAAAATTTGAGGAAAGACCAAGCTCAGAGGTAGAACTTCCAGAAAGTCCAAGCATCGATGCTGAACAATTCGTTGCAGCCTTCAATCTGACAAGTGGTCCCCGCAAGATGGATTCGGCAGAACCCATGGAACCAGAAGTGGTGGATGCAGCAAGTCTCGTACTGGACCATCATGATGAGATGTTGACCCTGACTCAGATGGATGACCTTGCATCAGGATTGATGGAAGGAGGTGCAAAGCCGCATCAATCAAATGAGTCACTATCCGAAGTTGAAATCATTCCTGATAGAACCGTACGCCATGATCCAAAAGGTTTGATGGAAAACAAGGAAGTTCCCTTACCAAGCAAGCCTGACAATGATGCAACTGAAGACCTTGATCTAGACTTGGAATTGGATGAAGGAAAGAGCGGTAGCAAGAAGGAAACTATTGAAGATGTAGATGACTTTGACCTTGACCTTGAGGACTAAGAATGTGGCACATCGGAGTCGATGAGGCAGGTAGAGGGCCGGTTATTGGACCACTGGTTGTGGCAGCATTCGCATGCCCTGAGGAAGATCTACAGATGTTGATAGATGCGGGAGTCAAAGATTCAAAACTACTCTCAAAACCGAAAAGAGAAGAATTAGAAGACTGGTTATTGGCTGAATCAAAAAACAGGAACTGGCTTATCGGCGTCCATGAATCTAGCCCTGCTGCAATTGACAATGCAATGCAACGAGCAAACTTGAATCAGCATGAAAGAGATATCTTTGCTCATCTTATCAACCAGATTTTACCTGATGACGCTAGTGGAATCATTCGTCTTGATGCCTGCGACGTAGATGAACAAAGATTCGGAGAACAAGTGTGTGAGCAAGTCAAGGGTTGGCCATTGGAAGGATGGAAAGTTGACAGTAGGCATGGAGCAGATGAATTGTTTCCGGAGGTAGGTGCTGCAAGTATTCTCGCCAAGGTATGCAGAGACCGCGCCATCGACAAACTCTCTCACAACAAGAACTTCGAACTTGGTTCCGGATATCCCTCCGACCCAGTGACCAGAGAAGCGGTCAAGAAAATGATAGTTGATGGTGTTCCAGATGATGCCTTACGTTGGAGGTGGAAGACTACCAGGGATATCTGTCAAGAATTGTTTGGACACCCCCCTCCTACAAGGCCTGCATTCGATGACGGTGGGCCTGAACCTGCTCAAAGAACCCTGTTCTGAAGAGTTCAACAGCCACCGCATTCAAGGGGGGTGGTCATACGCGGGGGCTGACCATGACTTGGCAACCCGACCCTGAGACAGCGGACCTCATCCGCGCATATTGTCTGCAAAATGCCCTGCAATACGAAGGTAATGGGAAAGCAGGCAGCGTGATTGGACGTCTGATGGGTGAAAGAACAGACTTGAGAGCACATGGCAAGGAGATTTCTCCACTGGTTGCTTCATTGGTCGAAGAGGCCAATCTGAAAGCAGTTGAAAGTGGCTTGGAATCGATTAGAGAGGAATTACACTCATTGGCCCCACACCTTCTTGAAAAACAAGTCAAAGAAAGGAGAGAGGGTCTTCCTGAACTACCTGAAGCAGAAGCTGGGAAGGTGATTCTCCGTTTTGCTCCAAATCCAAATGGGCCTCTTTCATTCGGCCATAGCCGCGGAGTGGTTATCAATTCTGAAGATGTGAAAGCACTGAACGGGAAACTGATTCTGCGTTTTGATGATACAGATACAGTTCGTAAGCCGCCACTGCCAGAATCATACTCCATGATCGAAGAAGAGGTGCGATGGCTAACCGGTATCGAACCAGTGGTGGTAATTGCCAGTGATCGCATCGATATCTATCATCAACATGCACTGGAACTGCTTCAGATGAATGGAGCTTATGTCTGCTTATGCAGTGCTGATGAATTCAAACAACACCGATTGGACAAGAGTGATTGTCCACACAGAGATGCCGCTGTGGAAACCAATGTCGAACTCTGGGGCAAGATGAAAGATGGAGGTTTGAAGGCTGGAGATGCTGTTGTACGTGTCAAGACCGATATGACCTTGCCAAATCCAGCCTTGCGTGATTGGCCAGCACTCAGAATCCAAGACACAGATTCCAATCCTCACCCAAGAGTTGAGATCGGCAATCGTTGGAAAGTTTGGCCTTTATTGGATTTCCAGAGTGCTGTCGAAGACCATCTACAGGGAGTTACTCACATTATCAGAGGAAAGGATCTGATGGATTCAACCCGAAAACAAGTATTGCTGTACGAGCATTTTGGTTGGGAGTACCCAGAGACGATATATTGGGGAAGGGTGAAAGTTCACGAATATGGAGGATTCTCGACTTCGGGGATGAGGGCTTCGATTGAAGATGGCAAGTTCTCGGGCTGGGATGACATCAGACTACCAACCCTTGCAGCCATGAGACGAAGGGGAATCAGATGCGAGGCTCTACGCTCATTCTGGATCGAATTGGGTTTGACGCAGAAGGATATCAGTGTTCCATGGTCCACCCTTAATTCACACAATACCAAGGTGATAGACAAAGAAGCACCTCGTTTAGC
>CAXRJY010000151.1:0-10055 GCA_964230915.1 Candidatus Poseidoniaceae archaeon
TGATTCGAATGGTGATATTGAAAGTCTGGAAACCCCATACCCTGGAGGTAATCTGTTCAGTCTTTCCAGTGGCGGAGCCATCTATATCAGAGATCCTCATGGGAGAGTTTCACCAAGCCAATTGAATGGTGGAGACTTCACGGAATTAAGCGAAGCAGATTGGGCAGTAATCGAACCTCTACTAATAGAAAATGAGGAGCATTTCGGCATCCCGATGGCAAGTCTGCTCTCAGTCGATGGTGAAATGAAGGCACCTGCAGAGATATATCGCAAAATAATTCCACTCAAGAACAAGGCGCTATCGGTTGAAGATGCTTGGGCTGCCAAACACGATTGACTGAACTTACTCATCGGCTCTTGATTGTTAGAGTGTTGTTGGCGAATGTTGCACTCAACCCATTTCTAGATTCATTGATACTGTTGAGGAGTTCCTTGCGATCAGGGAATTTGACGCTCAGCCTATCACCAGTCAAGCGGAGGAACTCTTCTCCTACTCTTGCATAATTCATAGATGATTCAAAGGCGGGAGGATTCTTTCCAATAAGTCGTTTGAAGAACGTCATCAAATTGGGGGGTTTCCAATCGGCAGGTAGGCCCAATATCTGCAGTATCTGCTTCACCGCTTCTTGATCTACTTGTGGCGAATTCACTTTCTTGACCGGAGATGGTATTGGGATATTGGCACCTTTGACCAAACGTACCTCCATTGTATTTGATTCACCTCTGAATTCAAGATTTTCATGACCAAAATGATTCTTCAATAACTCTTCAAAGGTCTTGCCATTGGAGCCCAATTCTTTCAATATCATCTTGGGTTTCTTTCCCCCGGCCTCACTACTGAGTTGATGTCCTAATCCAGATAGTCGTATCCAACCACTCATCTGGTCCACCAACCATTCCTCAATATTCGTCTTTGACTTCGCTGCTGGCTGGTATTTGCATATCAGGTTCTGTCCTTCTCCGGAGAAAGATACCTCATCGCCAAACAATCGCTCCAATATTGAACTCATGGAAGGACTGGTGGGTAATCCTACGTATTTTCGCAATGCTCGTATCGTGGTCATTGAAGTACCCCATTCTTCATTGCACCAACCAACAAGATCAGTACCCATTGAATGGACTCGGAATTCAGATTCCATATTTGCTCTGAGTACTTTTTCCAAGTCATCGGTTCCATGTTTATTGGATCGACTCTGCTGACCTTTCTTCTTCGGATTCGTCTTATTTCCAGACTTCTTTTTCGCATTTGGTTTCCGCTCTTTTTTGTTTGCAGATTGTGCCGAATCAGAAGATGATGAACTTGTTCCACTGCTTGACGAGCCACTTCCAACTACCTCAGGCATAGAGAAATTAGGGTCTGGCATGAATTGGTCCAATGCAAACATATAGTCGCAACGATTCTTTGAACGCCATTTCAGAAAATTATCTCTATCCTCGCCCTGCAATCTTTCCTCATGGTCCTTCAATCCATCTTGAGTGATCAAAACTGCAGAATTCTTGACACAGAAATCGATGAAGAATGAGTCATCATCAGCCCTGGCAGGAACTACAGCAATGGCATCCTTGGGAACCTCTTTGTGAAAGGATTCTAGATTCTTCATCATTTGTTTCGGGTTCTTCTCATTCATCCTGAATTGTTTTACAAATGCAACCACTTCGTGCCCCTGCTCTACAAAATAGTGGTGCGCCTTGACTATTCCTGTGGCGTCACCAGGTATCTGGTGGCCCATGAAAGCACAGGCAATATTCGCTCCATCTAGTGCAATTTTGGGTAATTTCTTCTGTTTCTTCTTATTGGTCAATCACGCCCCCTCCGGGGTCCCCGTCCAAGTACTGCTGTATTCCTCGGCCCTTCGGTCAAGGAGAAACCAGTATCAGATGGTCACTTTTCCGGCCTCGGCTCCTCTCTTGAACTATTCGACTGCATCAAAAGGTCGAGACAGCATGGTGAAATTGAAGAAAGGGGCTTTGCACGGGGGGCCGATGTCAGAACAGGGTGAGCCTGCCTCTGAGCCCGTAGATGGCGAAGAAGAGTCGGTTCTTGAGGAAGAATTTGAACTGACGCCAGAGGAATTATTGGCCCAGGCTGAAGCAAAGGCTGAAGCGGCTGAAAAGGAAATTTCCTATCGCGATGCTGAGATCCAAAACATCCAACGCCGGCTAGCTAAGGAGAAATCTGAATTGATTCAGTATTCGAGCATGAATCTTTCTCGTAGGATGTTGTCAGTGATGGATGATGTCGACAGAGCTTTGTCAGCAATTCCAGAAGAGATAACAGATGAATGTGAGCCGATTCTCGAGGGTTTGCAATTGCTGCGTGAGCGTTTGTGGTCTGAACTATCTGCAGCAGGAGTGGTTGCAATGGATTCCAAAGGCAAGGAGTTCGACCCGAATATGCATGAGGCACTGACTACGATTCCAGCGAGTGATGAGAATCCTTCTGGAATCGTCATAGAAGTAATTGAAGCCGGATATATGTTCAAAGAAAGGTTGCTTCGAGCAGCAAAGGTCGTCGTAGCATCCTGATTATCCGACATGCTCTACGGCAGGTCCCAAAAATGCTAATCTTTTGATTCTCTCAGGTTCACTCAACATCCAATCGATGATGACTTCCTCCACGGATTCACCGAGAACCATTCTGAATGCATCCTCATCGTTGATGGTGGACATCATCTTCAGTGTCTGTCTTACTCGCCAACCTTCCAAAGATTCGCGCTCATCCAGATCAACCCTATGTATTGCCCACCCTGCATCAGAATAGAGTTGTTCGGTCTGCTCATGAGAGACTACCAGAACCCCAGCATCGCCATGCCATGCGCTGGCATGTTCCACCCATTTCTCTTCGTCTCCAAGATCAGGAACCGCCAATATCTCTACGTTCTCCAATCCTTCGGAAGTAACCCAATTTGCAACCATCTCAGACCTTTCCTCCCAATCCCAAGGATTCTCAGGAGAACGCTCTCGATTTGATGATCCAAGCATGATTCTCAAGACCAGATCCGGGTGCTCAGCGTCTCGAAACATTGCTGCTTTCCTGAGCAGATAGGTATGCCCCTTGTGCAATGGTTGGAATCTCCCAAGAACCACCACTGCAGGTTCAGGCTTAGATCCTGGGGGAGGGGGACTCATCTGCATTTCATCACCTGTTGAAAAATGAGGCAACATCAACTTCATCCGCAATCTGAATTTCATGATCACGGAAGCATGAAAGCATTCTTTCGCAACCTTCAATCATCTCAGAAATACTGGTCTCCCCCATTGAACCGATGCGAAACATCCTGCCTTTGAGATGGTCCTGTGCTCCTATTACATAGGTTTGATACTCAGTCTGCAATCTACTGCGCCAAGAGTCGTCTATCCCCTCAGGATACATGATAGCAGTCACGGTATCTGAACGGTATCCCTCATCAGCCAACAACTCGAAGCCTAGGTTAGTGAATAGTGAGCGTACTCCTTCAGCCATCGTTCTGCATCTTTCCCACCTCTCTTCAAGCCCCTCTTCCGAAAGTACACGCAGAGCCTCTACCCAACCAAGTGTCAGATTGATGGCAGGAGTCCATGGGGTCTGGTCATCAGAACCTTTCTTCAATGCAGCATGGACATCAAGATAGTATGATGGATTGGAAAGCCCCTCGCTTTTCCTACGTTCCGATTCAGATATCCATTTGTCGCTGATTGCAATGGCAGAGACTCCAGAAGGGCCAGCAGTACATTTCTGGGCACCAACTACTACTGCTTCAGCACCCCATTCATGTGGATGTACAGGCAGCCCCCCCACACTGGTTATTGCATCGATCAGCAATGCAACATCATGGCGATTACACAATTCTGCCAATGCAGCAGCATCCTGAGTAATTCCGCTACTGGTCTCATTATGACAGAAAGCAAGGGCCTCAAATGTTCCAGTAGAAAGGTGTTGTTCAATATCATCCAAATCAAAAGACTCTCCCCAATCATATTCCAGATGAGTACAATCTGCAAAAATGGCAGCGATCTGCGCCACTCTTTCACCGAACTTTCCATTGGTCGGAACAAGAATCTTGTCCGAACGAGACAAACGATTGGCCAAGGACATCTCTGTTGCGGCTGTTCCACTTCCAGAGACTACGATTATTCGATAGCCATCATCACCGCTCCAAGATTCATGACCACGTTTCGAGGGTGACAGTGAAAGGTTGAATGCAAGGCGTAGGAGGCTATTCAATTCAGCCATCACATCGCGATATTCTGGCCCTCTGGCAGTCATAACTGGATGTGACATGGCTGCAAGGACCGCATCATTCATGCGAACTGGCCCTGGAACCAGAAAACACGGTCCCTGATGTTGCCCATCTCCCATGCTATTCCGCCGTCAATGAAGCCTTTCAAACCACCCATTGGCCAATGAGAGGATTGATGATGAACAACTGTTGGGGGCAAACATGGTCCTGCGAATCGGAATCGCAATGTTGCAGGGCGCTCGGCATGAACATGCTCAGGCAGTTCATTCCGCTGCCAAACAACTGGGCCTTGAAGTGGAAACCATAGAATTGCGTAAAGCCGTTGATTTGAAAGAAGGACTTGATGCACTGATTCTGCCGGGTGGAGAGTCCACCACCATGCGTTTAGCAAGTCGTTCCAAGGGACTTCTTGAAGCGGTTTTTGATTGGCTGAAATCTAATCCAGAAGCACCAGTCATTGGAACCTGTGCAGGTGCAATCCTATTGTGCGACCCTCCTGAAGGGCATCAACCATTCATCAATGCAGAGATAGAAAGAAACTCCTTCGGCAGGCAATTTGAATCATTTCAAGCCGAATTAGAAGTGAAACTGGATGAGAGTAATTTTGAACCCGTTGAAGAGATCGTATATGTCGACAAGAATGGACACACTCCATTGAAGGTAGAACCATTCGAGGATGGACAGGGATTTCAAGGAATATTCATCCGCGCCCCTAGATTCAAGTCATGTATTGATGAAGCGATTGCCCATCTAGGTTCCGAGGTAGTAGGCGTTTCGAACAGCAACCGAATCGCCTTGACCTTTCATCCAGAATTGACCGATGACCGCCGTTTCCATCGCTGGCTATTACGGCGCACATTGGCCATCCAAGAAAATTGAAATCAAAATCACGCTGCGTAAATTGGAGGGGTAGTATGCATCTGGATATGGCAAGCGCAGTTTCTCCACCTGATGAGGGTGAAGCAATCGGTTGTATTCAATGCCAAAAAGGTAGCAAATTAGTACTCTTCGTGACAGGGCATTGTCATTGGATGTGTGATTACTGCCCTCTTTCTGAGAACAGAAGAGAAGTGGACGTGATGTTCGCTAATGAACGTCCATGTAACACCATGGAAGAAGTAATTGAAGAAGCCAAAGCGATGGATGCAACGGGAACTGGAATCACAGGAGGCGACCCTTTGATGGCAAAAGAACGTTCATTGGAAGCAATCATGAAATTGAAGCAGGAATTTGGCGAGAAGCACCATATCCACCTGTATACCAGTATTCCCTTTCCTGGTGAGAATGCTGGAGAATTTGCAGAAGCAGGATTGGATGAAATCCGTTTCCATCTACTGAATCTGGACCTTCAAAGATATCGCGAGACGATCACTTCCTGTGTGGAAGCAGGGCTTTGCGTTGGGGTTGAACTTCCTGCAGAACCTGATGAAGAAAGCAGACTTTTTGAATTGCTGGAGGAATTGCGTGGCTCTGGTATCGAATTTCTCAATCTGAATGAACTGGAGATAACCACTGGAAACCAGTCAGAAATGGAATTGCGAGGATTCAACCTATCTTCTGAAATGACAGCAGGAGCAGAAGGTTCGGCAGAACTTGCATCAGCACTGAAGGACAGAGTAGAATGTGCCCGCCTTGGAATTGAGGACCCAATCGATGGGTCGCTTCGAGAACCATATGACTACCACTTGAAATTCTGTACAGCATCATACAAGGATGCAGGTCAATTGAGAGCCAGATTCAGGCGTCGTGCAGGGCATAACTTGCGCCCGCATGAACAGTTGACAGATGACGATACCATACTTTTCGGTAGCCTATTCACCTCTTCGACACTATTTGAAAACGACCAGAAAGAAATCTTGGATGCTACTGGAATCTCTGCAGATTGGTTGCATCATGACTCGGAAATGAATCGTATCGAGATGCCAGTCGAACTAGCTGAAGCACTGGCTGAAGAGGTCAATGCACCTGTGGCAATAATCGAAGTCCATCCCACTCATGAACGCTTGGAAGTTTCTCTGGTCTGGTTGAATGATCACAGACCATGATTCAGAATATGTGCAAGGTTGACGTCATCTAGACCCCATTTCTCAGCACTGAGATGTTCCCTTCCTAGCAACAGGAAATTGTCCTCATCTGGAACTTTGGAAAGGAGGTGATGCAACGTTTTTGCATTGCGTTGATGCGCACCCATTGTCGGCAAGATGTGAGGGTCTGCATTTTGGTCTAGAGTTGCATCAATCTCTTCTCTTCGATTCATCCAATTCAACACCACTGCTTCAGAAAACTCCTTCTCAGTAAATCCGTGAGACGATGCCGTAACATCCTTCCAAAGTGAGGATGAGTACAGGTCATCTACGTGTTCCACAGAATAACCGACCAGGGTCTCTAGATAGATGAAACACCGCCCCTCCCAGGCCTCCCAATGCCCCGGGCTGGCCCATTGAGCGCACAAGTATAGACACTCACAGGCCGCATTCAATCCGATATTCTGTAATGCTGGGAGTAATTCCGAGTCCTTTGGAACATGGTTTTCTTCAAACCAATCCAATAACTCAGCCGCTGCATCAATGTCGAATGAACGCTCAAGTCTCTTGTCGCCTTCAGGCCTTGGCAGTGCACTTGATTCCAAAGCAGAAACCAATGAGCCAACCTGCATGGACAATAATTCTGACAGATTGGAATGGGAGACAAGTCGCAACACCATGTCAATGCCCATGCTACCGCGACTGTGTCGTCATGTTTCACCCCATCGGAAACTGGAGTTGCTGTATTCTACATACTCATGTAAGTAAGGCGACAGCCTTCAAGTGCATCCGCTGACCCGAAAAGAATAGAGGGGATGCCATGGCGACGATCGAGGAACAGATCAAAGCCGTTCAGGCAGAGATAGATAAGACCCAGAAGAACAAAGCGACTGAGCATCATATCGGGCGCCTCAAGGCAAAGATCGCCAAACTCAAGATTACCCGTGAAAAGGCACAAGCACATGCGAAAGCAAGTGGAGGTGGAAAGGGATTCGAAGTCAAGAAAAGTGGCGATGCAACCGTAGCATTGGTCGGCTTTCCATCCGTTGGTAAATCAACTCTTATCTCCCAAGTAACTGATGCGAAATCGGAAACTGCAGGATATGCATTCACTACTCTCACATGTATCCCTGGCGTAATGGAACACAGGGGGGCAAAAATCCAGATTCTCGACCTTCCGGGATTGATTAAAGGTGCTTCAGAAGGAAAAGGAAGAGGGAAAGAGATTCTCAATGTCATCCGCTCATCCGATATGGTTCTGTACATTGTCGACCCATTCCAAGATGCGCATTTTCGAGTACTACACAGAGAATTGGAATTGGCAGGAATGAGGTTGAATCAGGGAAAACCACCCGTATTCATCTCAAGGACCGAACGTGGCGGAATTGATGTTCGCTCAACCGTTGAACAAACGATACTCAACGATGAACAGATATCTGATATCATCCGAGAATTCGGTTATACCTCGGCGATTGTCACCTTGAGAGTCGATGTGAACGCAGAACAGATCGTTGATGTACTGGCGGGAAATCGCATCTACTCCAAAGCAGTCATCGCATTGAACAAGATTGACATCGCTACAGAGGAAGAGATACTTGGAGCAGAAAAAGTCCTTCCTGAAGGCTGGCCACTGATGAGAATTTCAGCCTTCAAGGGCACTGGACTTGAAGAATTGAAGGACTTCATCTATGATAATCTTGGATTCATGCGAGTCTATCTGAAACCACAAGGGCAAGAGGCGGACCTTGTTGAACCATTGATAGTCAAAGATACCAGTACAGTCGCTGAGGTCTGTAATACCCTACACCGAGACTTCGTACGAAAATTCAGATTCGCCAGAGTCAAAGGACCTTCGGCAAAATTCGATTGGCAAAGGGTCGGATTGGAGCATCTGCTCAGAGATGGAGACTTGTTGACCATCATCACGAAGAAATCATAAGCGCCTCCAATGCAAATCAGATACAGTATGTTTTATTCATGAAAAGAGTGTGAGAAAGATATGGGAAACAATCTACCTTTCCTCGAGAGAGTCGATGGAAAGACACCAATTTCACTAGAGATATTGCCCCCCAATCGCGGTGTGGGACTCGATGCAATCCATTCATTCATTGAAGATCTTGAAGGGTGGAGGCCGGCATTCATCAGTGTGACATATCATCAAGCATTCAAGATTGAAGAAAATGATACTAGAATATGGAACCGAAAGAAACCAGGTACTATTGGGGTATGTGCAATGCTGAAATTCCAATATGGTTTTGAGGTGATTCCGCATGTCATTTGTGGCGGTTTCTCAACTTATGAATCTGAAGATTTCTTGGTTGACCTCGATTACCTTGGGCTGGACACTATTCTTGCGTTGAGAGGAGACCCTCGCAAAGGCGATGATTCTTTCACTCCGCATCGTGATGGACATAGATATGCATCAGGACTGGTCGCTCAGGTCAGTCGATTGAATAATGGCGAGTATATGGAAGATATCATGGAACCAAAACCAACCAACTTCACTGTAGGTGTTGCCGGCTACCCAGAAAAACACAAGGAATGTGATGGAATTGACTTGGACATCCAGAATCTAAAGGCCAAGGTCGATGAAGGAGCATCATTCATCATTACCCAGATGTTCTTCGATAATGAGCACTTCTTTTCGTTTGAGAAAAGGTGTCGCGCAGCAGGAATCACAGTACCAATAATCCCTGGGATCAAAATTCTCACCACGATCAGACAGATTGAGGTTCTCCCAGAGATTTTTCACATAAGTATCCCAAAGGAATTGAGAGAAGAAATTCTTGCCTGTAAAGACAATGCTGCGGCCATGCAAGTAGGAATTGAATATGCCATCAAACAAGCCAAAGAGTTGATTGCTCATGGAATTCCCTGCCTACATCTGTTCAGTATGAACAACACCGCTGCAATCTCTCCATTACTGGATGAAATAAAATGAGATTTGTCTGACAAAAAGGCCGACTGATTGAAAAGGAACTTGCGGGTCGGCCAATCCATGAATGAGCCACTATTGTTTACTTCAGAATCTGTTGCAGCAGGACATCCAGACAAAGTCTGTGACAACATCTCCGATGCTATCCTTGATGCTTGTATCAGTGTCGACCCTAGAGCAAGAGTTGCTGTGGAAACCTTCGTCAAAGGAATGGATGAAGGTTCATTCATAGTTGTAGGTGGAGAGATAACTGTACATGGAGAACATGTCATCGATTACGAAGGAATAGCACGCAGGACTGCTGCTGAAATTGGCTACGTCAGCCACGATTACGGCATGGCTGCTGATGATTCTGCAAGTTGCAACGTTCAGATACTGGTAAGCCAACAATCTGGGGACATCTCACAAGGAGTCACTGAAGGAGAAGGGATGTTCAGCGCTCAAGGCGCAGGTGATCAAGGATTGATGTTTGGATATGCCACAGATGAAAGCGAGTCGTGGGGTTCTTTGAAGGGGCACTTCATGCCTCTTCCCGCACTCCTCAGTCAACAATTGACACTTGCCCTCAGTAAAGCCGGACTTGATGGCACTCTAGAATGGGCACGCCCCGATGCCAAAAGTCAAGTAACTATTGAATATGAATCTGAAGGAATTGTAAAGAGAGTCGAGACTGTGGTCATTGCAATCCAGCACGATGATTTGAGAGGTAATTTCGGAGGCGATGAATCAGAGGAGCAACAGTTCATCCAGAATGAGGTTACTGAGAGGATAATCAACAAGGTCATCCCAGCAGAATTGATGGATGCTGACACCAATATCATCGTCAACGGAACCGGTCGCTTCGAGAAGGGCGGACCACAAGCAGATGCAGGAATG
>CAXRJY010000152.1:0-4137 GCA_964230915.1 Candidatus Poseidoniaceae archaeon
TGGCTGATGAAGCATCACTCAGGACTAGAGTCTCATGTTCGGAGAAAGCAGAAGGAATCATCGGGATGCAGGTCAGAGATTCTTCGCCTTTCTGATATTGAGTCCACGTGAATTCAACCTCAACTGTTGCTCCTGCACTTGCATTGACTGGAATTGCAGTTGGATATGTGCTCACATCAGCACCAGTTGAATCAGTGCATTCAAGTCTGATCGTTGCTGCAGCACCGTCATTCTTGACAGTCGCTTTCACATCAACCGATTCACTGGTCATACTCTTTTCATCGAGTACCTCAATCGAGAGTACAGAAATCATTGGTAGGTTGAGCGTAACGGAGATATCTTCTGTCCCCAATGCGCTGGTTGCACCAGAGAAGGTTCCCCAACTGTTTGATGCCTCACTATAGGTGACACCGGTTATCTGTGAATTTTCAGATGAAACCACTCCTGAGGAATCCATCCATTGTACAATTCTGGATGGTAATGTAGCAGTACCGTCACTACCGGTCGAGACCTGTGATGAGGAGTTCCAATATCCAAGTCCTTCGAGAGTAATCATGACTCCTGATAATGGTGCAGTCAGAGTCTGACCTTGAATCTCAATAATCCATCTATCCGTATCTCCACCTGTGCCGAGACTGTTGCCATCCCATTCAATCTGTGCCCCGAGAAGACCTTTCACATCCTCGTAAGTGATGCTGCCATTGAGGTTGCTTGAATCTAGGGTCAGATTTCCTGACGCAGAAAGGTCGATTGGTGCGAAAGTGTGCATTGTTGATGAAGACAAGCTACATGTTCCAAAACAGTTCATATCAACGCCAATCAACAAAGAAGAGTCGATATTCAGATTCCCTCCTTGTGCGATAGTTATTCCCCAAGTAGTGACTCCATCAGCCTTCATGTTGTGGTAATTCAATCCTCGTAAGTTCTCTATGGCATCATTGAAACTTCCTTCTAGCACATCTATTCCAGAGACTTTGACGATAAGGAATCCTGCTGCTTCAAAATCGATCTGCACGCTATCGGTTCCTGCATCAAGTGTTGTAGTCAAGTCAGTTTGGCTACCGCCAACGCTCTGGAGTTCGGTACCATTGAATCCAGCCTTCAGTGTTCCTTGGGTCAATTCTGCTGTGAAGTGCAACCTTATGGTGACTTCTCCTCCGATTCCCTGCAAAGGTATCTCGACACTTGCAGTAGTCCTGATCATCGATAACCAGATCTCTTCATCTTCACTCTGCATATCTGCTGAATCCATCAGCAAGGTTCCACCATCTGACACAGTAATGCTCGAACCAGGGGCAACAGTCAGATTTGATGAGATGGTCAAAGTAGCCCCTGATGCGACGACAACATCTCCGTCAAAAGCTGAATCATCATTCCAACTTTCATCGCTTGAGATGGTGGTTGTGCCACCATCCGATGGTGGTGCTGCAATCGTTGTTGCCAGGTTGCTAAGCAGTAGCATCAATGCCAAGGTGGCTATTGTTCGGTACGCGAATCGGGACCTCATGACAGGAAGCGGGAACTCTTCTGTCAAAAACGACTCCCCTGCATTGGGTCGAAAACAGTTCGATTTGATAGTGGCCTCATCCAGCCGAATCAGTATGGGACATCCTTCCATCCCAACCAAAAGCCAAACAGGTTGAAGAGTCGATGAATGAATGGCGTCGCCAGCAGCAGAAGCAACATCGCAAGGATAGCGTCAGGATCACCCAAGGCTGAGCCGCTGAGGAAAATCATTCCAAACGAGAAGGTTGCAATCGCAAATGGAAGTGTGTCCAGAAGGGGCGCTTTACTGCTGATATCTCCCTCGCGTTTCAAACCCCTGCGTCGTTTAATGAACGAACCGACAGAATCTCCAATGAGTGATGACAAGCCAAGCATCGAGCCGATGAAGAATGCAGTGATCATGGTGCCACCCATCCAAAACCAATCTTCTGGCCCAACACCCCACATGATGTCGATGAATGGTCGCGAATCAGGCCCATTACCAGAAACCAGAGATACCATCAACATGGCTTGTAAGCCGCTGGTTGCAGAACCTCCAATCAAACCATTCCAAGTCTTTCCATCTCCAAGTATTCGGTTACCATCCTTGTGGATTCGCCCTCCATCGATAGGCCAAGGTCCATACCCTGTTTTGGGTAGCCATTTTCCCCACATCATTGCCCATGTATTGACCAAGAAACCTGGTAGAAATATCCACAATACCGTGAGTATCAGCCACCCGATGCCGAGAGTACCGATGTCCCCGTCCATGTTCTTACGACTGAATGAACCGGCTGTTCAACATACCGGATGTTTGAATGTCAACGATTATCGGGCGAAACGGCATCGAAGGGTAATGTCGAGGGCTCTCCAATGAAGGTGTTAGTGGTTGGCGGTGGTGGCCGAGAACATTCGTTGGCGATAGCGTTGGCAGCATCACCTACAGTATCGCAAGTGCATCTATGCCCCGGTAATGCTGGGACCAGTTTGATTGCTACCAATCATAAGTGCTCTGCGGATGATGTTGCTGGAGTTGTTTCTTTGGCCGAACAACTTGCTGTGGAACTAGTGGTGGTAGGGCCTGAGGCCCCATTGGTGAACGGACTTGCTGATACACTGCGTAAGAGAGGAATCTCTTGTTTCGGCCCAGATGCAGACAATGCAATGTTGGAAGGAAGTAAGTTGCGAGCCAAACAAGCGATGTCGAAGAATAATGTTCCAACAGCTGAGTACCAAATCCTTCGTTCTGATTCCGACATTGATTCTGCTCTCAATGCCTATTCAGCCCACCCATGGGTGGTGAAAAGAGATGTACTGGCAGGAGGCAAGGGAGTTGTTGTCACCTCCGATAGAGAAGAGGCGAAGGAAGCGATATTAGCAGCCATTGAAAGTGATGGAGAAGTCTTGTTGGAGGCTTTCCTGAGTGGCGAAGAAGCCAGCATGTTGGTAGTGATGGATGAATCTGGATTCGTTTGTCTACCAGCCAGTCAGGACCACAAGCGATTGGGTGACGGAGATAGTGGTCCAAACACTGGTGGAATGGGGGCTTATGCACCAGCTCCAGTTTTTACAGAAGAGGTGCGTAGGAAAACGATTGAAAGAATCGTTAAGCCAATGCATGAGGACCTGAGAAATGCTGAGAATCCATATCGAGGAGTACTCTATGTTGGATTGATGATAGATTCTGAATCCGACCCATATGTAGTCGAATTCAATGTTCGTTTCGGAGACCCTGAGTGCCAGATAACATTGCCATTGATAGAGACAGATCTTGCGCAACATCTTCTTGCCGCAGCGCAAGGAAGATTAGCAGAGGAAGAGGTCAGATTTCTGGATGCGCATTGTCTGACTGTGGTGCTTGCCGCTGAAGGATATCCAGGAACAGTGGTCAAGGGTAGACCGATATCAGGAACCACTTCTTCTTCACAGGATGCAGAAAGCAGTTCTGTTTCATGGGTAAATCATGCTGGAACTGCGATTGTCGAAGGTGAATTGGTCTCTACTGGTGGGCGAGTACTTTCAGCGACGGGAATGGGGCGTTCTCTTTCCGAGGCTTGTGAGGCTGCATATCGCTTGATTGCGAGGATTGAACTTGAAGGTTCACAACATCGTAGTGACATAGGATACCGTGCCTTGTGACGGCGCAGTCAATAATATTCAAGATATAAATGAGAATCTTGCTGAATGAGGTACTGAGCCACATGTGCTGATGCCTATACATGACAAGCCCTAAAAATAGACCACAGGTGGCGTGGACGCTCCAGCCTTTAGGCTGAACAATTGAGAGAGATGGTTCCATATGGAGAACACTGATGAAAACGAGAACAGCGGGCCAGCATTTGCGCTCGGGTGGCTCATCGCCCCCCTTGCAATATTGCTGTCCTTTGCCACAGGCCAGGCCCTAGGTCTGGAACTTATGACCAATGAGACAGGATTGACATTTGCAGTATTGTCTGCTGCAGCAATCCTGGCTACCGTGCCGAGGTATATCGGCGACTCTGGCATTTACGAAATACGCCCATCCGTTCTCTCTCTAGCGTTTTTCGCAGCCTGTATTGTCATAGCTTTGGTCTTGACTGCTTACACATCCGTTGGCGCATTGACCGCGCTACTGTTCATTCTGCTAGCGGTTGGTGGACATATCTTCGATAT
>CAXRJY010000153.1:0-4578 GCA_964230915.1 Candidatus Poseidoniaceae archaeon
AGATGCGTTAGAGGACCTTGACGATGACAACGATGGGGTGAACGATTCCGTTGACCTTTGCCCGCGCGGATATACTGGCAGTTCATGGGAAGATTGGTGGGGGGAGAATAGTGATCCAGACAATGATGACGATGGTTGTCATGACTATGTCGGAACGGCCGATAACAGCACGATATTTGGAACCAGTCTTGGCGAGGATATAGATGATGACAATGACCAGCATCTGGACCATCAGGATACGTGCAGGACCTTGGCAGGTACCTCGAATTTGATTCTCGAAGACGGTCCAATCATCTTGTATTACATCAATGAGCACAATTACAAGAGGATTGAAGTTGATCAGATAGGTTGTCCAGATGAGGATGGAGATAACTGGCCCGAATATGGTATTGCAGAAACTGATAACCCGGGCGCCGAAGAAGGTATCAGTTATGTTGCGATTGATATGTTCAGCAACGATTCCACACAATGGTGGGATACTGATGGAGATGGAAAGGGAGACAATTTCTCTGATGCAGAAGCCATTCGCGAATCATACTGGCCAGGTTGGCACGTGGAGGGAGCCAACAACAGCGACCCGAGTCCCTTGGACAAGGATGATGATGGATTCCAAGATTTCGAAATGCTAAGAAGCCTGAATTTGATAGATTATTCCATCTCACGAAGTGATGACATCATAGGCGAAGCACCTGATCTAATGTGGGATATTTGCGAAGATGATACTGGAACAGCCATGTGGGGATGGCAGGCTGGAGAGATTTACGCTTGGAAGGTCTACAGTGGAGGTTGTGTAGATAGCGATGGCGACCTGTTTATGGATTCAAAGGATTGGGATATGGAAGATGCAAGTCAATGGGCTGATACCGATTCAGATGGTTTTGGTGATAATCAGAGCGGCTTCGAGGGTGATGGTTGCCCCAATACCTGGGGAGATTCGTGGCGCGACCGCTATGGTTGCGTAGATGGTGACCTCGATGGCCAGTCCGATTTCGGCGATGTTTTTGACAAGAATGGAACTCAGTGGCAGGATACCGATGGAGATGGGTTCGGAGACAACTGGGGTGATCCAACATGGAATCAGTCTCGGCAATCCAATTGGCCAGGGCAGTATGTTGCTGGCGCTTTCAAACCCGACCCCAATCCTTTGGATTACGACAACGATGGTTTCACTGATTCAGCCTTCGGAGGCGATGGTCCATTCGATGATTGTGAATTGATGTATGGTACCTCTGATGTAGACCAGAATGGTTGTCCTGATGCAGATGGTGACGGCTGGTCCGACCTTGGAGACTTGGTTCCTACCGACCCCACTCAGTGGGCAGATAGCGATTCGGATGGCTTTGGCGACAACCCAAGTGGGATGATGTCAGATTCCTGTCCAACCGTCGCTGGAAACTCCACCAAGGATGCATTCGGTTGCCCTGATGAAGACGGCGATGGTTGGTCGACTGACTATGATTTCAATGATATGGACGCTAACGTCTGGTCCGACCTTGATGGCGATGGTTTCCCTGATCAACCTGGATTCTCAAACAGCGACGATTGTATCAATCAGGCCGGAACATCAACGACGCCATGGAAGGGATGTTCAGACATCGATGGTGATGGCACCATGGATATTGCCGATATGGATGCGGACGGTGACGGAATAACCAATGCCCTGGAATTGCAGGCAGGAGGCTCCTTGAAAACCGCTTTTGACATCTATGATGCATCATCAAAACCCGATGACCTCGATGACGATGGCCTGCCTGATGTGCTCGACTCGGACAGCGATGGTGACGGATATCCTGATTCAGTGGAAAAAGAGCGAGGAAGTGATCCTAGTGATGCCAATGAGACCCCGATGAACCTCTATGGAGACAGCGATATTGGCATATTCTATGTTCCCGGAGAAGGCTTCTCAAGCCAATACAGTGAGAGTGGGTATGAGATTTCTCTTTCATTCATCGTCAACATGTTGACTTCGGAATACATGTTTGCAATCCTGTTGCTTCCGGCATCACTGTTGCTGATTCTTGGGAAGAGGCGTCGCTACAAGCGTTTCAGCAAGCGTCTGAATAGTGTGACAAGCATGGAGGATCTTGATGGTGCCGAAGAGCAGATTGACAAGATGATAACCAAGCGTAAATTGAGAATCGATCATGCTTTGTTGCTGAGAAATCAATTCGAGCGTTTGGTCGCTTCAATGGGAGATGAAGGACCAACCAATCTTTCACAAAGAAATCAGCAAGAAACCCCTCCTCCTAGACCATCAATGAACCAAGGTGGACAGCAGGATGATTGGAATCAAGGTAGGCAGAGTGGTTATGCAGGCGGAGGTCCATCATCGCAACAACGTCGATGGTGATTATTCGGGCTTTGTGGCAAGGAACCGCTCGGCCATGAAGAATGGCCAGTATAGCCTGCCGCGCACATCGCTGAATCCGACTTCTCGCATCATCTTCTTGTAATGTGAAATGGTGCCGAAATGAGTGTACGTCTTGGCCAACCACTTCCAAGGATGATCCTTGTTTTTGGTGACTCTACGTGCTACCCATTGAACCACAGTTCCCATCCAGATACGGCCTGCAAGGCCCTGTAGGAAGTTCGACTTGCCAGCATCACAGATGACCAGCATTCCCCCCGGCTTCAAGACCCTGAGAATTTCTGAAAGTCCCTTGCGTTTATCATGGAAATCTCGGAATGAGAACAGACAGCAAACTCTGTCGAATGTGTTGTCTGGGAGGGGTAACTCCTCAGCCACCCCCTGTACGAATTGCGCTTCGGAACCTATTCTCTTTCGAGCAACTTCCAACATTGCTTCACTTGGATCCAGACAAGTCAAATCCACATCCTGCAAAGTTTCAGAGAAGGTTCCGGGCCCACAGCCTACTTCCAGTACTTTCATTCCAGGTTTGATGAATTTGGCAACGTTTTTTCTCCATTTTTTGTCCTGTCCGAGGGTGACGATTGAATTGACCTTGTCATAGACGGGGATTGTTGCTTCTAGATTCTCAATCAGTGTCTGCCATGTCTCTTCTCCCATGCCATCGCGGTCGAGAGATTCCGGCCCCCTGTCTGCACTCATCCGGCCCTTGCGAGGCTATCGTTGATTTCAATCATGGCCATAATCAGGACTGGAAATAATGTGTCTGGCCTAATTGATTTCTTAACCCTGTTACGTTATCATCATAAGCCCATGTTTTTTCCCGCAGCCACCAAAGGTGAGTTGATGAGCAGTAGCGACATTCTCCGTGGAATAAAAGAAGCTGAGGAAGAAGCCTCAAAGACCCTTCAGAAAGCAAGGGAAAAAGCGGCTCAAACTTTGACTGAGGCACGTATCAAATCTGCCGACATTGTCAAAGAAGCAAAGCAATCCAGTCAGGCTTCGGCCGCATCCAGTCTTGATGAAGCCAGACAAGGAGCGGCTGTAGAGGCGGATAAGGTTGCAGCCGAAGGTAGCACGGCGTTGGAATCTATCCATACGTCTGGTGAAAAGAAGAGACAGGCAGCAATTGAAATCGTGCTCTCAAGTTTCGCTGAGTGAATCCAATAAGAGGAGTTGTTGAGATGAGTGCCCTAACTACAGCAGAGATGCAGCGCATCACTGTTGCAGGCACCAAATCTCAGTTGCATGAGACATTAGCAATGATTGGCCGCCTGAAATCTATTCACCTTGTTGATAGTGAAGTCGATGAAGAGGGGTTCAATCTCGGAAGTCCGCATTCAGATGCTGATGAAGTCGCTGCTCAACTGGCACGAACCAGAGCAGCAGCATCTCGACTACAATTGGATACGAACCAACCAGCATTGCTTCAGTCAGCAGTTCGCAAGGAACTGGACGGCGGCTTCTCAGATACTATTGATGCAATTCTTTCAAAGGCGAATGAATTGGATGAAGCCAATTCTGAGATTGAGAAGTTGACTGGTGAATTGACTTCATTTGAGTTGTTGGCTCCATTTGGTTTGGACCTTGATCTATTTTCAGGCTATGAATCTGTGACCGTGAATGTCGGCACATATTCTGGCACACCTCTCGGACTTGATAGAGACACAGCACTAGTATTCAGTGCAGGCAAGATGGTAGCAGTATTCTGTGCTGAGAAGGATACATCTGTTGTGCAAGAAGCATTGAATGCGAGTGGATTCAATTCAATCCCAGTTCCAGAAGCAGAAGGTTCTGCACAATCTGGAATAAAGCGAATCAGCGGAAGACTCGCAGAATTGAACAAAGTTTCCAGTGCAGCAGAGAAAGAACTTGACAGATATTCTTCAGAGAACAACAGAATGATACTTGGCGTGATGGAAGAGTTGGAACGTAGATTGGAGGTTCTGCAGGCTCCAGTAAGGCTGTGGACCAGCGAGCATGCTTTCGTGATTGATGGCTGGGTCAAGTCCAGCGATAAGGAAAAGGTTCGTACAAGTCTATCTAAAGTTGCTACTTTGGTTGAATTTGAGGACTATGTTCCATCGCATGGCCATCATGGACATGATGATGATGCCAAGCAACCACCAATCGCATTTGCAAATCCAGAGGCTGCAAGGCCATACGAATTGCTGACCGACCTTGTTGGACGACCGAGGTATGGAAGAATC
>CAXRJY010000154.1:0-30209 GCA_964230915.1 Candidatus Poseidoniaceae archaeon
CCAGCCACCACTTTGAGAAGAATGGTATGGAAACCAAGAGCGACCATTGTTGAAATTCCAGTGATTCCGAGGAAGAACACTGTGTGGTAAAGGTGGTGATTCAGTATATTCTCCATCTGACGCACATATTCTGGGTCCTTCTTGCAGGACTCAGGTAGTCTGAATGCGTATTCCATGTATCGAATGACCCCAAATGCACTCTCCATGAATATCAGCATCAAGATAGCGATGAGAATCAGGCTTCCCTGCTGAGGAGTGATCAGTCCCCAGACCGTAGGTTCCCCAACCTGAGCATCGAATTGCGGGATATATGAGCCCGCACTACCTAGCACATCGTAGATTATTGGGAAAGTCAGAATTGCATGGATTGCTAGGAAGAACAAGGTGAAACCAATCGCCCAAGCAACTCCACGACGGGATAATCCCCAGATTCCCTTGGAACCCATGATGACAGGTAGAAGATAGAATCCCATCACGATCAAAGTCGCCAACATTGATATCGGCCATATCAGATAATTGAATTCATCTTGGTCCGGTATTCTCCATTCCCAACTGAACAGCATCCCGAACAACCACGATGCCAGCAACCTACCAACCAACAGTCCAATCAAAGCGATGATGACCCAGAATTTGATGCGCTGCTGCCTTTGAGGTGGCTGGAAGGATAACAAAGCCATACCACCACCAAGTACCACTCCCAATGTTATCGGCATGTATACACGAGCCATTCCTTCTGAACCAAGACCTGTCAACCAATCTGCCATCGGGATTGCATATTCACCCCTGGTCTCATCCACCAGATACTTGTCAAGTTGATTAAGAACAAGAGTATGGTCAAGGTACCCGATGACATAGGTAGAGATGACCTCCATGTACATCCACACCAAAGCGACTGTTGCTATCAACTGCAGCGCTATGATCTGCCAGCGTTTACGCAATTGCCTGAGATGTAGAGTCTGAACACTGACCTGCTGCCTTGAAACATCATCAGCCATTCTTTCACCTCCTCAATATCCTCTGGCCTGTAGTAAGGCCTGTGACAATTCCATGTCTGGCATCCAATCGATGACTGTGGCACCAAAACCTGCCAATGAACTCATCCTGTTATCCCTCTCTATCTTCAAAACCTCGTAACTCATTCGCGGAATTCGGCTTACCAAGCGCTCGAAATCAATACTTGATGGAGACAACAACACAACTTCGTGTCCGCGACCTACCAAGTCACGTATTGCATGAGGAGCGGTCCCGTCACCCTCTGCACTGGAAAGAATGAACACCGGCGAGCCACGACTGAAGCGAGGCGCCAAGGAATTGGTGACCGCTTGAAGCGGCATGTTACCCTTGGGCGCTACTCCGGCTAGACTGCTGAGGATCTTGAAGTACTGCTTATCTCCAGTATCTGGTTGCAGATAGGACAGTTTTTCATCATATATCGCCATAGCCACCGAGTCGCGACGCTTGAGGAAGAAACTCGCCAACGAGGCTGCAGCAATGGTATTGTTCTCAAGCGGATTCTTGAGAACGGTACCAATACGACTCACGTCTCTACTGTCCAACAGGATGTAAACATCAGTGACTGCATCTCGGCATGTATCATTGACGATGAGTGTGCCATCTCCAGTCTTGGCAGATGCTTTCCAGTTGATCATCTTGAATGGGTCTCCTGGAACATATTCACGCAATGCATAGAACTCGGTTCCTGGACCTGAATTCTTCAGGGTGGTCGCTCCGGTATACATCTTGGGCGTTCTGCTCTTGATGTAAGCCTCTTCGATATCGGCGACCTGCGGGAAGATAATCATGTCCGAGTGGTGAGGTATATACATCTCCTCCATGAACAGATTGAATGTATTGCGGAAACGTAGGCTGACTGGCCCAAGTGAGAAGTGTCCGCGTAGAGGACAACGGATAGAATAACGAATCCTCGCTGTTTCACCAGGCCCTAGATTGAGGCGCATTGAATTCAGTCCAGAACGTAGCTTCATCTCATGAGGAATGTTGTCGTAAACCTCCAACATCTGTGTTCTGCGCAATGAACGATTGGTGACCACTAATTCCACATAGAGGTCGTCTCCTTTGTACAGATTGTCAGCAGAAAGAGTTCGAGAAACCTCGACATCTCCATGCCCTGCAAGCCATGAATTGACAGTGATGAATGCGATGAGTGACAAACCGAAAATCATCAATTGGTGGTTTGATATCATCATGCCAACGAGCAATAGGGCGATACCGCCAACGAAAGTAAAAGATGCTTTACGTGTCCACATTCAGGCCTTCCCCCATACTTTGATTCGTTTGACTATGGTGACCATCTGTTCAAGAGAATAGTCACGATTCTCAAACACGAACTTGATCAGAACTGGGTCATTAATCATCTGCTGCAATTCAGTTGCTGGCATAGCATCAAACTCTTCTCTGGTCAAACCGTTGTTGTTACGTACCTTTGACAGGAATACCTGTTTTATCTTATTCGATTTAGCATAATATCCGTATCGTCTTGCATCACCAAACCCATAGTAGATGATGCTGAAAACATGGCGCCATGGCTCTGGGTCCTTCTTCTTGATTACCACCGCTTCGAATGCGATGAACAAAGCAACGAATAACACCAGCATCGCCATTGATTCGCTCGTGAAGTAAACAAGAATCCAGTAGACCATGTTGTATGACTCACCGAGGAAGGCATTCTGGGAATGTCTACTCTCATCGAAGATGACCAAAGCATTCTCACTCGGAACCAATGAGCCATTGTTATCGGTCAACAAAGCCAATGCAATCACATCTAGAGCCCATTTGCGATTATCATTCTCAGGCATCTGAACCGGAGGAGTTCCATCGGTGTAATCACCACTGTTGTAGCCCTCGTAGTCATACATGGCATTGGAAAGGACCGAACCATCAGCAACGAAAATGACTCGACCTTCCATGTTCTCACCTGAGGATTCACAGCGACTCTCACAAATCTCCACAGCAACCACGAAGTTTCCTTCGATACTGGCAGCACGGTCAGGAGTTTCCTCATTCTGTTCCTGCCCGACTATCACCTCTCCATCTCCATTGACATCTATTGACGCGTCTTTAGAAGTCGAAGCAATCGCTTGAGAGACTCCCAGTTTGGAACTCTTGGTGGCGTTCTCAAGAATGGTGGGGCCATTCATCAGAATCTGATATGTGGAATTGTAGGATATCTTGCCTCCTTCCAAGTGATGAGCACATAGACCTGCTTCTTCCTCGGAAACTATCGAATTACTATCAGCCAAAGCACATGGATGAGCACCATCCCAAAGTGGGTGAGCTTTGTGAGATGCTATGTCGACGGTTAGATTGTTCATTCCACAGGGTTCTATCTGCAGACATGTCCAGACAAATGAACTGTTGAGGGTAGGGGCATAGAGCGAATCATACAACTGATTACCATTGAACTGCCAACCAAAAGCTTCTGCAAGGCCACTTGAAAAACCAAAGTCATCCATCACGATAACCGTCCCATTGGCCTTGTAGAAATCCACTATCGCTTCAATCTCAGCAGTACTGTAGCCATCTGGCTCATCAAATTCAATAAAACCTGACTCACCAAAATGTGGCATGGTGAAAGCATCTTTCTCTACTCCACTGATTACGAATGTAGCATTACCAGGGTCATCAATCTCCTTGAGGAGCAATGGGCTGCTTACCACCGAGCGAGTCTCTACTCCTAGATCGTTGACATCATGGCGAAATGCTGAGATATCGTTCCAATCATCATCATATGCAGATAATTGTGATTCTCCGGACTGCACATAGGAAGAAAGAACAACCCCTACAAGTAGTATCAAAGTGCCAAAAAAGCCCACTAGAAGGGCCCCACGGCGGATTCTTCGACTTCTCGCTGACATCATCCCACACCTTTCACTCGCTTCGGTAGTATTTCTGACGACTTTGTTCGGTTTAGAAGGTTCCCGCCCTAAGGGCGGGAGGAAATATGCCCTTAACGCTTCAAATGGACACTCGTGGCAATCCTATCTACTTCCTCCACTGGCACTCGCATATGCGTCCCATCCATTTCCCATGGGAGACGTGCAGGATCAAGGTTCTCTTCCAATCTGACCAACATGGCAAGAACGCTACCAGTTGAACCATCAATTTTCAGATCGACCAGGGTTCCCAAACGGTCACCGGCCGAATCAACAACCTGGCGACCAAGTAATTCATGACCGAAACTGGATACCATGACCGCCCCCCTACGGGGGGTGGTCAATCCTCAAGGCCATGAAGCCTTTGCTGGAAGAATATGCTGAAATCAGCTCACATCGTTTCCATTCCGTGTCTTGTGTCACGATTTCGCTTGATGTTGGATAATCCACTGACCAACTTGGTTTCCATCTTGGTATAATATTCCATCATGTCAGGAGTGACTGTGGGTCTGACTCTCGAGACCGCTTCCTCGAAATGTGCCCTGGTGACCGATTTTCGACCGGCACGCATTGCAATCAATCCCGCCTCTCGGCAAACAGCCTCAATATCTGCTCCAGTGAATCCATCAAGTCCATTGAAGACATTCTTCAGATTGACCGTTTTTGCAATAGGCATGTTCTCAGTGTGGATTTCAGCGATTATCTGCCTCGCCTTTTCATCTGGAGGAGGTACATGCAGCACCCTCTCAAAACGACCACTGCGCAATAGAGCAGGGTCGATCATCTCGGGCCGGTTGGTAGCAGCGACTACTATCACTCCATCCAATGATTCAACACCATCCATACTGGCCAACAATTGGTTGACCACCCGGTTTGCAACATCGCTTCCACCGCTATCGGATGAACCTCCAGAACGCATATGTGCGATGCTCTCGAATTCATCTAGGAACACTACTGAAGGCGCCGCTTGTTTGGCCTTCTTGAATATCTCACGAATAGCTCGCTCAGATTCACCAACCCATTTGGAAATCAATTCAGGGCCCTTGATAGAGATGAAATTGGCCTTGGCCTCATTTGCTATCGCCTTGGCCAGTAATGTCTTCCCAGTTCCAGGAGCACCGAACAGTACTATTCCACGCGGTGGCTTGATGCCGAAATGCTTGAACAAATCCGAACGTGTCAAGGGCCATTCTACACTTTCCTTGAGTCTTTCTTTGATTTCTTCGAGTCCACCGACTTCATCCCACTGGACCTCTGGAATCTCGACATATATCTCTCTCAATGCGGATGGCTCAATTTCTCTGATGGCCAGTTTGAAATCTTCCATCTTGACCTCCATCTTTTCTAGAACTTCAGGGGGGATTGTATCTTTGTCAAGATCTATTTCTGGTAGATAACGACGCAGTGCCTTCATCGCAGATTCCCTGACCAATGCAGCGATATCTGCTCCCACGAATCCATAGGAATTTTCCAACACCCATTCGACATCGAAATCATCGCTTATCGGCATCCCTCTGGTGTGAACGTCGATGATTTCCTTGCGGCCTAATCGGTCTGGCACACCTATCTCGATCTCACGATCGAATCTGCCAGGCCTTCGTAGTGCAGGATCGATAGCATCTCGTCGATTCGTTGCAGCGATGACAATCACATTGTCCCTGCCCTTCATCCCATCCATCAAGGTCAACATCTGAGCAACAACTCTACGCTCAACCTCACCTGAAACATCTTCACGCTTAGGACAGATGGAATCTATTTCATCGAGGAAAACTATCGCAGGTGCATTGTTCGCCGCCTCATCGAAAATCTCACGCAATTGTTTCTCTGATTCTCCGTAGTACTTGCTGATGACTTCTGGGCCATTGATGGCGGTGAAGTGGGCATTGGTCTCCGTAGCAACAGCCTTGGCGATCATCGTTTTTCCAGTGCCCGGAGGGCCATGCAGCAGAACACCCTTTGGTGGGTCTATTCCTAACCTACGGAACAATTCTGGATGCTTCAGTGGGAGTTCTATCATCTCACGTACCTTGAGGAGTTGGATACCTATTCCGCCAATGTCCTCGTAAGTGATTCCTGAAGATGCGCCAACATCCTCTTCATCGATAGATTCGTCCTTGATGACGATATCAGTCTCACTATGGACCTGAACTATTCCTTTGGGTGTGGTCTGCAGAATGGCAAATGGCAGTGCTTCGGCAAATAGAGTCATTCCTGGAATGAAGATACGATCTCCAGCCACAACCGGACGTTTGTTCAACCCTCTGCGAGCAAAGCCCTCAATGCCTGAACCGAACTTCACCTTCTGCTTGTTCGCCATAACGGGAGAGAGAACCAGTTTCGAACATGCCTTGGCATTTACTTTCTTGACCTCTACTCTGTCGCCAAGACTGACACCAGCATTTTTCCGAATGATTCCGTCTACCCTGACGATATCCATGCCTGAATCTTCTTGTCTAGCCCGCCAATACATGGCTGCAGTACTACGCTTCTCACCCTTTATCTCAACAATGTCTCCGGGTTTCAAACCCAATGAATTGTCACCGGATATACGAGCTCGTCCATGACCAACATCGCTAGGAATGGCTTTTGCCACCCTGAGACTAAGTGAATCCTCTTTACTAGCCAATTACAACCCTCTGCCGGACCTACGAGAACAGCGAGGCTCAAAAACCCCTTCAATAATCAATATGCAATCATCGCTAAATGGATAACAACATTTTGAGGCGAAAAATCAACGATTCGAACCTGATTACAGCAACAAGCAGTTCGGGTCAATCCCTAAGTGATGGCAATTCACCGAGCAGGCATGGACACCTTGAACCACCTTGAGGAGCATCATCGTGATTTCCAGATATTCCATGACTTGATGGTCGAGACTCAAGTCAATAGATTCGCGGAAGAATACTGGGATTTCTTTGCCACATGGATTTCCCCTGCCATGGTGCATGATGCTAGAGTCATCGACCTTGGAACCGGACCTGGTGGATGGCTACCGATGGTCAAAGGGAAGTATCCAGATGTTGAGATGGATCTTCACGCAGTCGAACTTGTTCCCGTCATGCTCGAAACGGCTCGTTCCACTGCTGAAGAAATAGGAGCGACAGTACATGATTTGGACCTCTCGAGTTCCGACTGGTCTGAAAGCATCGATGGTAGCTTCGAAATCGGCCATTCAAGCATGGTACTTCACGAATTGCCAAATCCATTTTTCCTATTGGAAAATGCGGCCCGTCTGATTCGACCAGGGGGGCGACTTTTCATCTATGATTGGTGCCGACATCCGCTGTCAGATTATCTTGCTCGCAAAGATGAGGAACCACCTTTGGATGAAGATATGTTCCGACACTACAGTGAGCATGCAAGATTCAGTCCGGATGATGTTACTCTGTTGGCAGAGAGAGCTGGTTTTCGTGAATTGGCAAGACAACAGACCGATGTTGCACATGTCATGCTTGCCTATCAGAGAAAAGGTGGAACATAGCATTACCATTACAACCTTGATTCCTGAGACGGGAAAGGGAGGATTGATGATGTGGTTTCGGTTCGTTAGGTCATGGTGCACGTTCTTGAAACCGGACTTGAAATCCTGAACAACGACAATCCCGGAGGGCTTCCTAGCGTAAAGGGCTGGAATATTATCTCTGGACAATTGACTCAAGCGAGCGATGGATCGACCTTCACTTCAACGAATCCTGCCAACCTTTCCGACACTCTTGGAGAGTTCCCACTTTCAAGTCGCGAAGATGTTGCTGCCGCCCTTGACGCTGCACATTCTGCATTCCCAGCATGGGCTGCAACTCCTGCGCCCACAAGAGGACAGATCATTGGCAACATGGGTCGATTACTGATGGAGCACAAGGATGAGATTGTGCGTTTGGAAACAAGAGAGATTGGCAAGACCTTGAAAGAATCTGCTGGTTCTGTACAGGAAGCGATTGATACCTGTCTCTTCTTCCAATCCGAAGGACGCAGATTGTATGGTCAAACAGTGAATTCCGAACTTCCAGACAAGGAACTCTTCACCTATCGTCGACCTCTCGGCGTCTGTGGAATCATCAATGCATGTAACTTCCCAGCGGCAGTACCATTCTGGAAGATGATACCTGCAATCATGTGTGGAAACACCTGCGTCTGGAAATCGCCACAAGATGCGCCTTTGCTATCATTCGCACTGGCACGAATAATGCATCAGGCAGGCCTCCCCGATGGCGTCATCAATCTGGTCCATGGCAAAGGCAGCAGCACTGGACAATATCTAGTGGATGCAGTTGATGAAGGCAAGGTGAACAAGATCTCATTCACTGGCAGCACCGCTGTTGGTAAGGCCATCGGCGAAGTATGCGGAAGAAATCTGGTATCCTGTAGCCTTGAGTTAGGAGGGAAGAACCCCCTGGTCGTAATGCCAAGTGCAAATCTACAGAACGCTATCGAGGGAGCCTATTGGGCAGCCTTTGGCACTGCTGGACAACGCTGCACCAGCCTAGGCAACCTGATACTCCATCAGGACATTCATGACGAATTCATGGCTGGATTCATGGCAAAGGTCGAATCTACCGTCATAGGAGATTCGCTGCATGATGGAGATGTGCTCTATGGCCCGATGTTATCCGAGAAATATGCATCTGATTTCCTCAAGGACCTTGAGATGTGTGAGACTGACGGGGCTGAGAAATTGTTTGGGGAAGGAAGAATAAGTGCAGATAACCACCCTTCTGGTTTCATTGGAAAAGCAGGAGAAGGAGTCTACATGTGGCCTCACGTCTACAGCGGTGTGACCGAGAACATGGATTGCTTCCAGAATGAGATTTTTGGACCCGTGGTCACCATCGTCAAGGCAAGAGACTTCGAGCATGCACTACATCTTGCAAATGCCTCACCATACGGCCTATCGAGTGCAATATACACGAATGATCGGTTGGAAGCATACCGATTCAAATCAGGTATCAAAGCAGGAATGACTGGAATAAACAACTCAACAACAGGAGCAGAAGCGCACCTTCCTTTCGGCGGGGTCAAAGGAAGTGGAAATGGAACTCGTGAATCTGGAATCTGGGTCATTGAAGCATACTCATATTGGCACGCTGTGAATGATGAATTGTCAGGTAAATTACAACTGGCTCAGATGGATGTTGATGAAGTAGAACTCGTCGAAGCTGAAGTCGATTGGTCAAGTCTGGCTTGAACTCTGAACTGCTTGATGGCATAACATGAAATGCCGGTTGTCATGCAACGACCCCATAGGGGTCGAAAAGTGGTCGAAGCAAAACGACTGACTATGGCGCGTGGGCTTGGTAAGACCGAGCGAATCGATGCTTGGTGGAAATCTCCACTTGCAATGGCGTCCTACCTTGGAATAATTGTCATCTACGCTACTTGGCGAGGTTTCATGGAAGCAGATTTCTGGTTCTTCTCTGAATTCGGGCTTTCTGGTAGTGGGCAGACGATGGCGATTGAAGACAAGAACAGCCATGTTCTCTCACCCTTGTTCAGCCCATTGATAATTCCAGGTGAGGATGGTTTGGGTTCACTTGTCCCCAAGGCATTCTATTGGATGAGTCCGGCAATGTTCATTCTCATCATACCTGCTGGATTCCGCGGTACCTGCTACTACTATCGCAAGGCCTACTACCGCTCTTTCTTCGCAAGTCCTGCAGCCTGTGCCGTAAGCACACCTTTTGGAGACTACAATGGTGAAAGAAGATTATTTCTGTTCCAGAATATTCATCGATATTTCATGTATCTAGCCTTGGCTTATCTGCTCGTCCTATCCTACGACGTCTGGATGGCGACTCAATTCCACAACGGAGGTGAACACGGCATTGGAGTCAGTGTCGGTACGCTTGTCCTCGCTCTCAATGTGTTCATGCTAACTGGGTATACACTTGGTTGCCATTCGTTCAGGCACATGGTCGGTGGTATCAGAAACAAATTCGGAGGCACTGGCGGCAAGGCTGCTGAAGCCTGTTGGAAAGCCTGCACCGGTTTGAACAAGCACCACAACAAATGGGCCGTCTTCTCTTTGTTCTGGGTCATGTTCGCTGATTTCTATGTCTACATGTGCACACTCGGCGTCTGGAATGATGTCGTGCTTCTAGGAGGTCTATGAGATGGCTGAATACGAATCTCACGAGTATGATGTCATCGTCATCGGCGCAGGCGGGGCGGGACTGAGAGCGGCTATTGAAGCCGCTAGACAAGGAGCGAATACCGCCATAATCTGTAAGTCACTGCTTGGAAAAGCGCATACAGTCATGGCGGAAGGTGGAGCTGCGGCTGCATTGGCTAATGCAGATGATAGAGATGGATGGGAAACCCACTTCAAAGACACCATGAAGGGAGGGACGTACCTCAACAATTGGCGCATGGCACAGATCCATGCTCAAGAAGCACCCAACCGAATTAGAGAACTCGAACAATGGGGAGCGGTCTTTGACAGAACTCCGGACGGCCTGACCAATCAACGCAATTTCGGAGGCCATACCTACCCTAGACTGGCTCACGTAGGCGATTCAACAGGACTGGAAATTATACGCACTTTGCAAGAAAAGGGAATACACTCAGGCGTTGACATATTCATGGAATATACGGTGAGGGAACTACTCAAAGATGGAGATGGAAATTGTACTGGATGTGTTGCATACGACCGGGTTGATGGCGCACTGCACGCTTTTTCCTCGAAGACGACGATTCTCGCCACCGGTGGTATCACGCGTTGTTGGGCAGTTTGTTCAGGCTCTTGGGAATACACTGGTGATGGACACGCTCTAGCCCTTTGGGCTGGTGCTGAACTCATCGATATGGAGTTCGTTCAATTCCATCCGACTGGTATGGTATGGCCGCCCAGCGTTCGTGGAATACTGGTCACTGAAGGGGTTCGTGGAGAAGGCGGAGTTCTGAAGAATTCTGAAGGTAAGCGATTCATGTTCGACAACGTTCCTGACATGTTCAAAGGAGACCATGCTGAAACCGAAGAGGAGTCAAACGAGTGGGTGCGACAGGTGGTCGCTGGTGAAATCGCCTCGGTGCGTCGTCCACCTGAACTACTGACCAGAGATGTTGTCGCCAAAGCGATCAACAAAGAGGTCGCTGAAGGCAGAGGTTCCACTCATGGTGGAGCATATCTCGACATTGCATCTCAGCGTTCACCCGAGGAGATCAAGGCCAAACTTCCATCCATGCACCATCAATTCATGGAATTGGCTGGTGTTGATATCACAGAGGAACCGATGGAGGTTGGACCTACTGCGCATTATGTAATGGGTGGAGTAAGAGTTGATGCTGAATCACAGGAAACAACAATTCCGCGGCTCTATGCCGCCGGCGAAGTCGCTTCTGGTTTACATGGAGCCAACCGGCTTGGTGGAAACTCATTGTCTGACCTCATTGTCTTCGGCAAGAGAGCGGGCGAGCATGCGGCAATAACAGCAGCCTCAATGGAACAACCAGCACTTGATTCAGCACAGGTTGAGAAGGCCTGCGAAGCAATGCTGGAACCACTGTCCAGAGAAGGTGGGGAAAACCCTGGAATCGTTTACGAATCACTCCGAGAGATGATGCAAGAGAAAGTCGGCATCATCCGCAATGGCCCGATTCTAGAGGAAGCGCTCAGCGACCTCGATGAGTTTGCGGAACGCTCAGCAACAGCAAACCCTGGAACATCAACACTGTACAACAGTGGTTGGCATCAGGCTCTTGACCTCAAGAACATGGTTGATATTTCGAGAGCCTGTACTCTTGCAGCACTTGAGCGAACAGAGAGTAGAGGTGGTCACACAAGAGAAGACCATCCTGTCCCCGACAAAGGAAAATGGAGCCATACCACCAATGTCATCTGGATGGATAACGGAGATATCAAGATCAAGCAGGAAGAACTGGGACAACCGCCAGAAGAACTGGAGAAGTTATTGGACCGTTCCAAGAAATCGAAGGACGAGGAGGAGTAAGGATGGGCAAGAAGATCACACTCGACATCTTCCGAGGTCAGGAAGGGGAAGGAGACCTTGTTTCGTATGACCTTGAAATGGATGAGGGCATGGTGCTGTTGGATTGTGTCCATCGCGTGCAATATGAACAGGAAGCCGACCTCTCAAGCCGTTGGAACTGCAAGGCTGGAAAGTGTGGTTCATGCAGTGCCGAAATCAATGGAAAACCACGATTGATGTGCATGACAAGAATGAGTGACCTGCTTGAAGAGACTCCTGAAGGAACCAACATCAGTGTCAGACCAATGAGGGCTTTTCCGCACATCAAAGACCTGGTGACCGATGTATCATGGAATTATGAGATGGCAGAAAAGGTTGCTCCGATCAAAGGCCCTGAAGAACCGGATTGGAAGTTCAGTCAATTCGAAGCGAAGAGGGCCCAGGAATTCCGTATGTGCATCGAGTGTTTCATCTGCCAGGATACCTGCCACGTGCTCAGGGAATACCAGAAGTTCGATGAATTCGGGGGCCCAAGAACGATGGTCAGACTGGCAAATTTTGAAATGCACCCAATGGACCAAGAAGATAGAATCCCTGAAGTCAAGAATGACTTCGGAATCGGGTACTGTAACATTACGAAATGTTGTACTGATGTCTGCCCTGCCGGCATCAACATCACTGACAATGCCATCATTCCACTCAAGGAGAGAGTTGTGGACAGGTACTATGACCCAGTCAAGATGATCTGGCGAAAACTGACTGGAAAGAAACTACGAACCTGAGCAAGCCAGAGCATCAAAGGCCTGTCAAAGACTTGGCTTCATCCATTTTTCGGATTCAATATTATTCAATTTCCAATTTAACTATATGATGCCAATTTTCGTCATTGTTCGATTAATATGCAGATGTCCCCATTCGAGTTCATCACCATCTTCGGTTCGTTGATAGTCGGTTTGGCTCTCACGCATATTTTCTGTGCAGTGTCTGATCTGTACGAAATCCGCAAGCGGGTCAAGACTTACTGGCTCAACTCGCTTTGGGTGGTCACTGTGACAATGTGGTCTATTTTCACATGGTGGGGGCTCTGGGAACTTTCCCTTGAAATGAAGTCATGGCATTATGCTCAATACTGGTTCCTTGTCATGAATCTATCATCCATTTATTTCTTCACAACTCTAGTATTGCCAAAAGCAACTGACGAGGGGAATATCGACTTGGAAAACCACTATTATTCGGTTCACAGGGCATTTTTCTCGATTGTTGCATTCTCTCTCTTTACCACAGTTGCAGTCAATCATTCACTATTCGGAAAGCCGATGATTTCTGATATGACAATCATGCCATTCATTGTAGGGTGCGCTGCAGTAGGTGCTGCATTCACCGACTCCAAAAAATACCACAAGGTCATTGGAATCTTCATGTTCTTGATGTTCATAGCATTCCAACTGCTTGACAACACTGTGATCGAGTACAATCCTTGAACCATTCAATAAACTGAATTAAGGGGGTTATCCGAATCTAATTGTTTGTGGCCGCAATAGTAATTACCACATGAAGGGAGTTACAACCAATAATAATCCAATCAATGTCCCGCCAATGATGTTCATTTGGAAAATCTTTGGATATTCCTCCTTTGTTCCCCAAGAAAAGGTCTTACGAATCCATACTTTCTGATTGAGCAAACAATTGGCTACATACAGCAGTATAACCACGCCAATAGCAATACGGATGAAATCAAGTGTCGTTAGGTTCATGTTATCCCCACAACAATCTACTGAATAAATGCAGAGGGGGCACGAGCCAACCATTCGTCGACAAGGTGTGGGAAGGTCTCGGCCCTGAAGTATGGAGATTTCACATCAGCCAACTCCGCTGTGGATTCAAACGCTCCCCCGACTGCTATTGACCAACCTGCAACCTCGAACAAGGGGTCGTCATTTGGAGCATCACCAACGACACATACCTGTTGTGGAGAAATGCCTCGAATCTCAAGTGATTTCAACAGACCACTACCCTTGTTGACCTGTGGCTCTGCTAGATGAATTGCGAATCCAGTCCTTACCACATTGAGATCGGGCCATTCTGAATCGCTCAACAATTCTCTGATTCGTTCCTCATCTTCTTGCACCTTTAGGCACCACTCGCTCTCCCTCCAGGCATTGGATTCAATCCCTGCTGCTTCAAGCCCATCTATCTGTGTGGATAACCACTCTGCGGCAGCCCTTGCGCGAGCACCATCTGCCATCTGCAGTAACTGCTCATGCTGTGGCTCCCAGATCACTCCGCCCGTCTCACATATCATCGGGCCAGTGATACCAAGGAATCGCCACAACCCCCAGGTGATTGGCCTGACATTACCGGTTGCCAAACCGACTGGAATTCCTGCCTGCTCAAGTTTTCGTAACGCTTCAACAGCACCCGTATGCAACAACTTGTTCTCATCGGTCAGAGTTCCATCGATGTCGATGACAAGCATTCTGAGATCATGCTCTGATGGCAATAGTCCCATGGCTCAACCACGGAGGTTGAGCGCTTGATTGTAACGCTGGAGCAGCGTTGGGTTCTTGACGAAAGGCATCTCGTCGCACTACATGGCGGGGGAAGATGGTGGCGAAGACTTTCTTTTCCTTGACGACCTTTCTGAATCTTCTCAACCCCAAGAAATTGAAGAATCTCAGGTTAAGGAAATGCCTGATATCATATTTGAACCTGAGATTGAAACAGCTCCAATCGATGAAGTTCTAGTTGACCTTGTGGTGAGTGGAGAACATACTGTTGCATGGCCATTGACAGGGATGGATTGCCCTGATTGTGCATTCAAGGCAACAAAGGCCCTCAATCGTCTAGATGTTGTCACCGAATGTAACGTATCTGCTGCTGAAGGTAGTGTCAGATTGGTGGTCGACCTTTCCAAGGGCTCGTTATCCGAAGCAAATGGTGTGCTATCTAGCCTGGGTCATGCCCCAGACCTGCAATGGTACCAGTTGGTCGGAGTGAAGAGTGAACGTCTATGCGATCGCTTGGATGTTGATTCCAGAGGCCTGTTGAAGTTGATCAAGAGACAATCAGGTCTCTTGGATACACAATCTGTTGATGTTGGTGGCATCCTTGTTCATATATCGGAAGATTCCAGCGACTCGATAGTCAAAGCACGTGATTTGGCATTGACCAATCTCATCGGACATGAAGTCCAACTTCGTCCTGCTGCTTCAAACCGTCTTCGTCCTGACCAAGTCCGCTTACTTGGTGGCGCAATAGCAGTACCTGCATTTGCTGCGGTCCTGGCATTGGAGATAATTGGTGGGCCGATGTGGCTGATAATGAGTATCGGCATCGCTGGAATTCTCATCGGAGGATTCAGAATGTTCTCTGAGGCATTGGCCAGTCTTAGATCTAGACAACTAGGTTTCCAGATATTGACAACTTTAGCAGTTGTAGGTGCAGCGGTTCTACAGGCTTGGAGTGAAGCACTTCTAGTGGTCATTCTGGTAGCATTCACCTCGCATATGGAAGGTTCCGCATTGATGCGAGCACGCAAAGCCATGCAAGGTGGATTAGACCGCCTTCCCCGCAAAGCGAGAGTTGTCCAAGAGAAACCAAAACCATCTGGAATACGATTGAACATGGCAACGATTCAGGTTGCTGAACCACAAACAGCATCCATTGCACAGGGTGCACCTGTTCAGGTGGCAGAACCTCTCTGCGACATCGAAGAGATGCCCGTATCTCTACTGGCGAGTGGAGACAAGGTTGAGGTACGCAGTGGGGAAGTCATCCCAGTCGACGGAAAAGTGGTTGAAGGAACTGGCTCAATAGACAGGGCGCCATTGACCGGAGAATCGATTCCAGTCAGAGTAGAAGAGGGTGATGAAGTATTGGCAGGCCTTGTGTTGAGAAAGGGGCCATTGATCATCAGCACCACAGCCACTGGAGAGAACACAAGACTCAGTGGACTTATCGATGATGTTCATTCATTCAGAGAGAAACCGCCACGTCTGCAGAGTACTGTTGAGATATTCACATCGATATGGATTCCATTGGTACTCATTGGTGCACCATTGGCTTGGTTCCTCTCAGGTGATTCTTCTAACTGGAAGATAATGCTGCTACTGTGGGTGGTTGCTTGTCCATGTGCGCTGCTTCTTGCTGCACCTGTTCCACACGCTGCTTCTCTAGCCAATGCTGCGCAATCAGGAGCCATCGCTCGTGGCGGCGATGTCCTCGAACGTCTAGGAAGAGTGAATCTAGCATTGTTGGACAAGACTGGAACCTTGACCTCTGGCAGACCAAGACTGGACAAAGTTGTCATGGCCAAGGGTCGACAAGAGGCTGCAGCAATGAAATTGGCCGCTGGGTTGGAAGCACGTTCCTCACACCCCTATGCTGAAGTAATCAAATTACAAGTTGCAGAAAAAGGATACAACGCAACCACGATCAAAGATCACAACGATGGAAAGGCAGGAGTCACTGGAAAGCATGGCAAGATCAAGGTGATGTTTGGCAAACCGGACTGGCTACAATCCGAAGGAGTAGAAATTCCCTCAGAAATTAATGAAGCATTGGAAGCAGCAATGGAAGAAGGACATGGAACTTCCTTGCTGAGCAGTTCGGGCAAAGCCATTGCTCTGTTCGTCTTCGTTCATGATGATATCCGAATAGGTGCTGGTGCCATGATACAGGAATTGCATCAACAGAAGGTGAATGTCGAAGTATTATCAGGTGACCTCAGTGCTGCTGTGGAAGCATTTGGGCCTAGAGTGGGGATTCCTGCTACTGCCTGTCGCGGAGACCTCGACCCGAATGACAAAGCGAATTGGGTGGAAGCTAGAGCGAAAACACATGTCACCATGATGGCTGGCGATGGCTTCAACGATGCTGCTGCTCTGGCCAATTCTGATGTCGGAATTGCCATTGGTAGCGGTGAACAGGTGAACCTTGATGCAGCCGATGTATTGGTTCCCGGAGATGACCCACGTTTGATCAGTAAATTGATTCGTTTGGCTAGAAAGACCAGAACCATCGTTACACAGAACATTTTGATATCAGTATCAATCACAATACTTCTGGTCTGGTCAGTGGTATCGGAATACAATGACCAACTTTGGATTGGAGTGCTGGCTCATGAGGCATCGGCAATTCTAGTCATCCTGAACGGTGCAAGGCTATCTGGCGAGAAGGGCATTCTTGCCATGCTGATGGACCTATTCAAGGATCTATGGAGAGATACGCGTGAAGCCTTTGATTCATTAATGGCAAGGCGCGGTCTGCGGTCTTGAAATCAAGACTTCTTGCGACGCTTTGAAATATGGCTGAGCCGGCTTGAGAACTACGGGGATGGAGTATGGCAAAGATTCGAGGCGACCCCATCCGACTGGCGCTTGCACATCCTACTCGACATGCGCTGTACCAGCAATTGGCTGACTCCGAAGAGATGTCTACCGTGCAACTATGCAAAGCAGTAGGTGTTGAAAGGTATCATCTCTATCATCACCTCAAACATTTGAGCAATATCGGCTTGATTGAAAATCATAGAGATGTAGGGCGCTCGCGATGGTGGAGATGCATCCAGAAAGTGAGTGCCAGCAACGATGAGAAGATTGTGGCAGCACCCACTTCTGGAGCTGCCCTGCCATCATGGGTCGAGAATCTTGACCCTGAAGTAAGAGAACTATTGGAACGCGGTGCTCAGATTAGAATGGTCAATCTATCCGGAAATGCCACTGATTCGATCACTGTCAAGAAAACCATAGAAAGAGTGGCAGCAGAAAATGGACTGGAATTCGACCTACCCTTCACTTTCATTCCTTCGGCTGTTGCATTGATCTCCAAACCTAGATGAACGGAGGAATAAGGATGTCAGAAGATTCTGAAGCAGATTCTAAAATAGAGGATTCTGAAGAAGGCCCTTGGAGTGTCGAATCAAAGATTTCTCCGCCACCGCTGTCCTGCCCGAAATGTGATGGGTTACTTCCGAATGTACTGGGTGAGTTGTCATGTATTCTCTGTGGAGCCAAGATGAAGATTGAGCATGAAATCACGCGAAAAGACTGGGAGGAGGAAAAACTCGGATGCCCAAAATGCAACAAGTTACTCGTTGTTGGCGTTGGTGAAAGACCGGCAACCATCCGTTGTGGTTCATGTCATTGTGACTTTGAAGTGAAAGCGAATGTACCCAAGACTGAGATTCAATGCCCTGGCTGTGAACGCAGATTGAGACTTCGGACCCGCCCTGGAACCAGAAGTGTCACTTGTCCTGCCTGCGATACTGGTTTTGAGATGACAGGCTGAATATACAAGACAACTCTCAAGAAGATACTTTCAACCACTATGTGGGGGATTTATTGAAAGAGTCCTTGCCTTTCGTCAGCCCTGATACTCATGAAAACAACCTATCGAATGATGGGAATCGCGGATTACATCACTCTGGCCAATGGTCTGCTTGGTGCTGTGGCTGTTCTAATGTTGGTCCTTGCAGTGGATGGTTTGTCCGACCCCTTTGGGGGAGGGATGAATGATACTTTCATCTGGGCCGCAGTACTCTGCATCATACTTTCAGTCATTGGTGATGTCATCGATGGACCGATTGCTCGAAGATACTCGAAAGTGAGAATTCTTGGTGGTAGTCTGGACATCATGTCTGATTGCGTATCTTTCTGTGTTGCCCCCGCCTTGATGATATTCGTGATGTTTGGACGAATGGGGTCTGCGACTCCATTCTGGACGATATTGCTCGCAATCGCTTGTTGCTGGATCGTTGCAACTGGGATGCTGAGATTGGCAAGGTTCGCCCATGAAGAAGGTGGTTACGTTCCGTATTTCTCAGGACTTTCATCCCCAGCATCAGCGATGTTCATCATGTCTCTGGCACTATTCATCTGGACCCAACCATCGACGGGAATAGGGCCAGGTTTGTCAAGTTGGGAATGCGACCCGATATGCTTCGGGAAGGGTGGCAACAAACCGTACTATGATTTTCTGATTCTTCCATTCATGCTATTTGCAGGAGGCATGATGATCGCTGACAGAAAATTACCCAAATTGAAGAAAGGATGGCCGATGTGGTCAACCGTCATCCAGATGCTGGCATTGCTGTCAGCGACATTGATCATGTTGGTACATATTGCAATATACGGAGATAGTGATTCCATCAATGTCAATAGAATCGTTTCTGCATTATTGCTGATTTCCTTCTTATTGGTGATGTCATACATCGTATTCGGACCATCCGTAGTATCGAAGGAAGAAGGTAGTCTTGATTCAAGTAATGAAGAATAGCGGGCTTGCTTCAATGCCGCATAATCAGCCTCGCGAAACAGAATGCGACCCCCCTCCCTTAAGTATGGGTGAATGCGCATACGGTTCGGGATGGGGTGCCCATGAGCGTCAGCGACAGCGGAGATAGAGTGGTTCCTAGAGGCCGTGAAGAGCGAAAACAATCCGGCGACGGATTGTCACTTTCGTCTCTACGAAATCAGATGACCAGGGCTGCAAGTCCAACATTGGATTCAACAGTACAACGCAGTGCAAGGTTCCGTGAAGAAGAACGCCTACGAGCCCGTCTTCGCAGGGATAGGCATCTCCGTTTGAAGGCTCAATCTGAGAGGATTACAGCAATGCAGGATGTGATCTCCAGTGAACTCAGTCAACAACATGAGATGACATTGACTCAACTCGAACGCGAACTTCGCAAAGAGATGGAAGATGAGTTGGCACAACTTGAGATTGAGGCTCTCGGAAAAGAAGAGAAGGATATTCGAGAACGCCTGGAGTTACAGTTACAGCGCGAAGTTGATTCGTTGCGTGAACAACTTGAGGTTGAGCAGGAACGTCGACTCGAAGAACACCGTCAACACATGCGTGGACGACTTGAACAGGATATGGCAGATAACCATCAACGCCGCCTAACATTCCAAAAAGAGCGAATGGAAATTGAATATGACCAAGCTCTTCAGAGTCGTATTCGAGACATGGAAGCGACGATTGAATCTGAACTCGAGATTCACTTTTCGCATGTTGAAAAGAATGAGGTCGAGCGCCTGGAGGAAGAGAATATGTCTCTTCTCTCAGAACGTGAAGAGCAACTGCGAGTCGGAATCCGACGACGTTTGGAGAATCAGTTACGTGAACGCATGCGCTCGCGAGAATCAAGACTACGGGCAGAATATGAAAGACGTACTAGAAGACTAGAGGAAGAAGTCGCCCAACAACTTCAATCGGATATCGAACAGGATCTGCGAAGAGAGACTGTAGAACTCGAGGACCGAATGAGAGAAGATGTCGAGATGGCTGTTGCTCGTCGTCGTGATGAATTGCGTCTTCAGATCAACAGAGACCTGTCTGAATCCTATGCAGATAGATTGGCATCTCGTAAGGAACGATTGCGAGAAAAGTATGACTTGACCTTTGGTCAAGCTGTTGAAAGCATCAGCAGAGAAATCACTGAAGATATTGAAGGCGAGATGAATCGCCGATTGGAAGAAGAATTCGCAGCATATCGCATGGCAAGGGAAGCCGAGATTCAGAATCGGCTTTCCAGATTCCGATACGAACAGGAGAATGAGATTCGAGAAAAACTCGATGTCAAGTTCGGTGAAGAAAAGAGAGATTGGGTCGAAAGATTGGAGACTGAATTCCAATCTCGTGAGAAGGCAGCTATGAAGGCAATAATGTCTGAGATAGATGCGCAGATGCGCAATGAAAGACTAACATTCGAGACCGACTTGGATCTTATCAGAGATGAAACAACTCTGGAACTTGAAGTCGATATGGAAGACCGCCTCAAGGAATTCCGCTCCACCAAGGAGGACCAGATTTCAAGTCAACTCGAGCAACAGCTCTCCAAGCGTGAAGAGATCATGCGCAACAAGGCACTCATGGAGATACGACGCAAGGAAAGCCAGATTCGTGCTGAAATAGAATCACAACTCGGTATCAAGCGGGCTGAGATCAAGGATCGTCTCGGTCAACTTGGGGAACAGATGGATGCATTCCGCGGAATGGCAGAATCAAAGATGCGTGAATCCATTGAGCAGAAGATGCAGATGGAGATAGAGGCAGATTCTGAACGGCTGACTGAGAAAGAGAAGGAATTCGCTCGACTACAAAGTGAAGAAGGACGAATTGCAAAACAGCAATCCTGGCTTTCTGCAATTGCCGGCCAACCCGGTGGACCAGCAATTGGCGGATTAGGCGACCCAAGCAAATTGGGTGCTAGAGCCGACCCAACGACTGCAGCAGGTGGAAGGTCCTCACTTGGAGGATTGGCCAGTGGAGCCCGCGGTGGTCCGGCCATGCCTGAATTGAAACGCCGTCCATTGGCTGATCAAGGTGGGCCAATGGCTCGTCCAGTTCAACCTCCTCTTGCAGGAGGGCCCGTCAATCAACCAGTCCAACCCGTACAGAGAGTGGTAAGACAACCACTTCCACCTGCTGGTCCTGCACGAGGCGATACAGCCGAACCAATGTCATTTGACCCGAGGCCTGATGTCCAGGCTCCAGCACCAGTACAAGCGGCACCTGTTCCTGTACAACCACTTCCAACCCAAGGTGTAGTCGAACCCAGTGTTCCTGAGATAACTCCTGAAGGAATGGTGGTACCAGCAAGATCTCCGGTTTCACCGAGTATGATTCCTCCAACACTTCCAGATGCTGGGCCTGTTGAGGAAGAAGAAGAGACACTGCCAACACCTATCAGCAAGGAGATAACCACTGAAGTGGCTCCATTGATTCCAACCTCGACAACTATACTGGAACCACAGGATAAGACTCCTGAGAGAGTCACAGCGCCATTGACCCCGGTATCAACAACAATATTGACACCAAGCACTGTTATGACACCTGAATCTGAAACTGATTCAGACACTTCAGAAGAAACGGTTGCAAGCCTGACTCCAGTCTCTATTCCAGTAATGAGCCCGGTCATCAGTGAAGAAGAAAGTACAGAGGAGGAGGAAGTAAAAACTTCAACTCTGAAACCTGTCTCTAGAGTGATGGCTCCTCAAATTCCAATTGATGATCTGGTAGAAGATGCTGAAGAGGAAGATGCTGAAGAAACAGATGATTCTGATATGGATTCCATGATTGAATCAATGAGCATCAATACTCCAACCATCGCAGGCATCGAGGAAGAAGATGCTGAATCAACCAAGCCCAAGAGAGGTCCTCCACCTGGTGCAGGCGGACGGAAAGGACCACCTGGTGCAGGCGGACGAAAGGGACCACCTGGTGCAAAGCGAGGACCTCCTCCAAGCGCCGGTGGAAGAAAGGGTCCACCTGGTGCAAAGCGAGGACCTCCGGGTACTGGAAGTAGAGGACCACCACCTAGTTCTAGAAGAGGAGGTCCACCTTCCAGCAGAGATGCAGATGACAACGAAGAGGAATATTCTGAAGAAGAATGAAATCACTCTTGTCATCAAAATCCTCCCATTTCTGGCTCACACTAACAACCGTCGCTTTGAAAGGATGGTCTCCAATCGAGTTCCATGCGAAGTCTCGCGGTTCTAGTTTGTTTGATTCTTGTGTCCTTCTCACCGATGGCTTCTGTTCCCGTTTCCGCAGAAGGAAATTTGGAAGAGGCAGGAAATGTCGATGTCCTGTCTGGAAAGACCGCAACATGGGTTCAGTACGTCGAAAACAAAGTAGTTTTCTTAACGACTGATGGCACTTTACAACTACTGGATTTTGAAGATGGCGTTCATACTCTGGTCTTTGAAATAACCGAGTTACCCACCACACATATCGCGGTTCCTGATAGTACCAACACTCTGGTCGCTGTCGGAACTGATGAGGGTGTAGTGGTAGTAAATATGGTTCTCAAAACCATAGTTGAAAACTTCAATACGACCTTCCCGGCAACAGACTTGGCCTGGGACATTGATGGAGACCTGTGGGTTGGACAAGGAACTGGAACACGAAATGCTTTGGAATATCAGTCCGGTGTCAGTACAGGGGTAGAAACAGAGATTCATTCCATCGGCTTGACCGATGTTTTGGTCCTACCAGATGGACGTGTAGTGACAAGCGGAAATGATGAGGTTGTGAAGGTCCACGATATGACTGGTGAAGACACTGTGATCTTGAACGAGCAAGATAGTCGTGTACTCGACCTAGAAATTGATTCAAGTGGTAGATTGTTGACATCATCAGCCGATGGAACTTTGATCAGATATGACACCACTGACTGGAGCTATGAGATTGTTGAGACCAGCCCCACCAATCGCTTCTCATACATTCTACCTACTGATGATGAGATTCATCTATCTGGAGACAATGGAGTATACCATTCTATTGATCCAGATAATTTCACCTCTACAGAGGACTACACCACCGGAGGACAGATCAGAGGTGCACATCGCGGAGATAAGGGTCAATTGTATCTAATCGCTTCTCTTTCTCAATCAACTACTGTGAGATTGTTCGATATCGACTCTGATGGTGATGGGTTGGTCGATTCAGAAGATGCGTTTCCTGATGATGCCAATGAAACCAAAGACAGTGATTATGATGGCGTTGGAGACAATAGCGACCTCTTCCCCAATGACCCTTCAGAGCATAGTGATAGAGATGGTGATGGAGTAGGCGATAATCAGGACGAGTATCCAGATGATGAATTGGAAAGTGTAGATTCAGACGGGGACGGGGTTGGAGATAATGGCGACGTGTTTCCGAGTGATGGCTCCCAATGGGAAGATGGAGACAACGATGGTCTTGGTGACAATCCTTTGGGCTCCAATCCAGACCACTGCCCTGCGATGAATGGAGGTTCACAATACGATCGAGATGGATGCCCTGATTCTGATGGCGATGGATGGTCCGACCCAGATAGTTCGTGGGCTGCCAGTCCAAATGGCAGTGCCGATGCCTTTCCAACTGAAAGAACTCAATGGGCTGATAGTGATGGAGATGGGCATGGTGATGACCCAAACGGACATCGAGGAGATGCCTGCCCAAGTCAATCAGGAAATAGTCGATATGCACTGCTTCCTATCCTTTCGAACAGTGGAGAGATAGTTGATTACGAACGTATTGAGCAATTTGGTTGTCCAGACAGTGATGGAGACGGCTATGCCAATCATTTGGACCATTTGCCTGACGACCCTAACGAATTCAGAGATCAAGATGGAGATGGAGTTGGTGCAAAAACCGATTATGATGACACAAATGCGGCGATTGAAACCCAAGATGACTGGTGTTTGAACAACCCAGATGATGTTTCTAGTTATTGCAAAGGACTGAACAGTCCTGAATATCAGGCATATGTCCAGACGACAACCAGCGATGGTAACACTCCAATGGATTACTACTCGTGGGTGGCTTCCAATACTGTGAAACAAGAGACGGCAGATACCAAAGAAAGCAATATGGATGAGCGCATCAATACTGCGCTGAAATATGGTGGACTTCTGTTCGTAGGTCTTGTTGCAATGTTACTGATAGTCAATGGAATGATGAAAATGGGAAGAAAGCGAAAGTTCACCAAGAGTTATGGGGATTCTTCTTTCTCTCCTGGTGCCTCTTTGGCTGAACTGGCTGCTCAAGAAAGTGGAGAGGATTTCATAGCCATGGGCGGAGTTGTAGAAGAAGATGGTTGGGGTGATGAAATCGAACCAATGCAATTGAGTAGTTCAAGTTATGGAGATGGCCTCTCTATGGAGGAACTAGCAGGGGTCTCCACAACAGAGTCCACGCCGACATCAACACCTGCCGTTGCTGCTACACCTTCACCTCAACAGCCAGCGTCTGCTCCACCAATCCCAGCAAGCGGACTACCTCCGGGATGGTCCGAAGAGCAATGGAAATGGTATGGCCATGAATGGCTGTCTCAGAACAAGTAGTCAATGAAACTTGATCGGAAGGTCGTTCTTCATCTTTCCAAGTTCTGCGCCACTGTACAGAGTACTTCCATTTGCATCTTTCATAGTATTCATCATTAACCACAGAAAGGTGTTCCAAACAGTTCCGCTGGCATGTAACTCCACCTTGTTCATCGCTGCCAATTCCAGAAGGACTGCTTCATCGGAATCTGCATCAAATAAAGCGCGAATCAAATGCTCCGCTTCAAACTCATAAGTTGGAGGTTTCTGAGGCCTTGAGGAACTCATGTTATCACCTCAAACTGGGAATGGAGACATAGCCAATCGACGAACAAGTGCTTCAGCATCCATATTCTCAAGTTGAGAAAGACGATTGCGAAGGTCATCCACAACTCCTTTCATTCGAAGAACCTTGTATTGTTTGACAAGCGCTGTCAACATATCATCGATGCTACGGTAATTATCCATTGCCTTCATCGAATTCAATTGCCTTCTTGTCTCAAAACTCACGCTCACAGATGTCATCCCTGCTGCAGTCATACCCATCCCGAATCGGTCTCCCATGTTCTATACTTAACATCAATGCCGGTTCGATTTGTTAGAAGTCAATATTCTACACAAAAAAACTGAACGGTATTCAAGCATTCAGCCTATTTGTCCTATTGAATCCAAGGCTCTTGCGCTTGCCTTCAACCCGTTGGTGGAACTCCTTTGCAAAAGTCCAGTATTGCAGACTTCCTCGTCCTTTGCTATCGTTACTACGCCTATGCAGCAAGACGGTCGGAGCTCCTTCCGAAGGGGCTTCTGCAATCTTTACAAGACGTTGAATAACCGTAGAATAGACATGCTTGGGGAAATGCTCCTTGACTTCGTTACATACAGTATTGGAAAGTTTTGACTTTGGCATGACCATGGTCATTACGATTCCCATCAATTTGAGATGGGGATTGATTCTGCGTTGCACTAATTTCACTGAATTCATCAAGAGACTCATCCCTTCAAGCGCATAGAACTCTGCTTGAACGGGAATCAGGACCCATCTTGATACTGCCATCGCATTGATGGTCAATAGACCAAGACTTGGTGGCGTATCGATGATGATGTAATCGAATTCATGCTCGATGGAAGACAGTGCTTCTCGTAATCTGGTCTCTCTCCCCAACCGGTGTGATAACTCGATCTCTGCCCCAGAGAGATGAATGGAAGAAGGAAGTAACCAAAGGTTCTCCACAACCAAGTCCTTTGGTAGATTCTTGTTTGGATATTCAGTTTTCCAGGTGCGCTGCATCGATTCAGTCAATTGTTCAGGGGAAAGAAGAAATTCATCCATTATCGGTAAATCCTCACCACTCTCGTTCATCAACAAGTCATGAACGGTCTTCTTGAGGTGCCTTTTTTCAACACCAAAACTGGTTGAACAGTTTCCTTGGGGGTCAAGATCAATCAACAATACTTTGGAGGGAGGAATAATCCAACGTCTACGGTCCTTTTCTCCCTTCGCCAAAGCCGCTGCAAGATTGACTGCAGTGGTCGTCTTGGCACAACCACCCTTCTGGTTGGCTACGGTGATGACCATGGCATATGGGTCCACTCGATACTCCCCCTGACTGCGACTGAAGCCGTCACCTTTCAAGCGATGGGTAATCTAGAGTCCAATTCAGCATTCAAGCGGGTTGAATTACTGGTACGGGAACCTCTGACAGAATCTTTCTCATGATGTGCATTCCAGTGATTCCACGAATCTTGGCCTCTGGCTTCATCACGATTCTGTGGCTACATATCTGAAGTGCAATACTCTTGATATCATCTGGAATCACATAATCACGACCATCTATTGCTGCTGCTGCACGACTGGACTTAAACAGAGATTGGCTAGCACGAGGACTGCAACCGTTGATGATTCGGTGATCTTCTCGGCTTCTCTGAACAATCTCTACCACATAGGAAAGAATCGCTGGGTCAACATGGACGGTTTCCAAAGCTTTCTGCATTGCAACCACCTTCTTTGGTGAAGTGATCTGCAATACATCGTGCTGATCCTTTCCACGCAATTTCCTTCTGGCTAGAATTGCTTTCTCTTCAGAACGGTCAGGATATCCCATACTCATCTTGATGAGGAATCGGTCCATTTGCGCCTCTGGCAACGGATATGTTCCTTCTTGCTCAACCGGGTTCTGAGTCGCCAATACCACGAAAGGTGCTGGCAACTTGTGAGTGATACCTTCGATGGTGACCTGCTTCTCTTCCATAGCCTCAAGCAATGCTGCTTGGGTCTTTGGCGGAGCACGGTTAATCTCGTCAGCGAGCAGGATATTACAGAACAAAGGTCCCGCACGCAACTTGAACTCTCCAGACTTCTGATCATACATGTAGGTCCCCATGATGTCACTCGGTAGCAAATCCGGTGTGAACTGGACACGCTTGAACTTACAACCTAGTGCCTTGGCAAATGTGTTTGAGAGCATTGTCTTCCCCAATCCAGGGAAATCCTCAAGCAACATGTTTCCGTTTGAAAGGATTCCAACCGTCACTCGGCGAAGGTTCTCTTGTTTACCAATAATGACCTTTCCAACCTCATTCATCAGACTGTTCGCGATAGCGCTTACAGTCGCTATCAGGTCCTTGGTTCGATTATCTCCTCCTCCAGCTCCTCCTGCTTGATATGCTTGGGCCATGGTGTACACCTCCTGTGGGACGTACCCCCACCCGTCTGAATCGTACTTCAAGATTGGGTATACACACTTCAGACCATAATATACGGAAAAAGGGCTACTGAGTAGGAAAAAACACTCATCTTCCCCAAAAATGGTTGTCTTTTCTATGTAGTGAAACAAGTTCCTCGAAGATCTCTTCTTCCATCGCCGTCAACTCGAGTTTGCGTAAACGTTTAGCGTGACCTTCGGGAATATCCACCAACAGAATATCCTCTTCATCAATACCTCGACCTACAACCGCTCCTTTGATTGCAACAGCAACTTCATCTCCCTGATGCGCTTCTTTGAGCGTGTCTTCACCAGTCCTCAAAGATTGTACTCTTCCGATATTTGTACCATCTGGTTTCATCAATCTCTGACCCTGATGTACTCTTCCACCAAGTACCCTGACTCCAACTACTGCTGGATTGCTTCGACGGAAGATGTGGTCTCTGAGAATCAATAGTTTTCCAGGGTAGACCAAAGCCTCTCTACTCGCTTCCTCAATCTTTCTCTTGGTTTCTTCATTCCATTTCTCAAATCGCTCGATGATATGGTAGATTACATCGCCATCGATATATTCCACATTGGAATCATCCGACTGCAACTTCTCTCCAACTTCACTCAATGTTGATGTTGAAAACGCCAAAATAGCCCTGTAGAGAGGATTAGATGCATTCTCTGCAGTCAGCAAATCCCTCTTGTTGACCTGACCAATGGTTGCTGACCTGATGGGTATCTCCAATTTCTTCAACTCCCATGCCAATGCTTCCAGTCCTCCAAGTGTATCTGCCTTGAGTACCACTCCTTCCTCATCCAACTCAAAGGAGACTTGGGCTTCCTCCCAACCCAATGCCTCTGCATTCTCGAGTTCTTCATCGCTGTTACTCAATCTCAGAGAGGTTCCCGCCAGAACATTCTCCAGATCAGGTCCACTGATCTTTATTCCTGCTGCCGCCTTGATGTGATCGACATGATCCCACCTATCTCCTGCATCTCTCATCTCTGACATTCCACGAGGTCGGAACATTCCCTTGATGTGAGTCTGGAAAGGTCCATCCTGTGAAATCAGTGTGACCCTATCTCCCTTGTTCAATTCACCACGATACAGAATAACGTCAATGGTCTTGCCAAGACCTCGTTCATCTTTCATCTCCAACACAGTACCCTCAGCAGGCCCCAAAGTATCTCGAAGACGTTCATCGAGGAAACGTTCGGCAAGTCCAATGGTGACCGCCAACAGGTCTTGGAGCCCCTCGCCTTCCTTTGCAGAACAAGGAACTACTGCAAGGTCCTTGGTGAAATCCTTGATTCGGTCATATCTCTCGATGTTGAAACCATGTTCTGAGAACTGTCCAACCAGTTTCCACCACCGCTCATCAAAATATTGCTGGACTTCAGTACGCTGGTCTTGTATCGATTCAACAAAACTACGTCCTGTTTCGGATTGCCAGCCGTGAAGTCTGTCAACCTTGTTGGCAGCAATGACGAATGGTGTCTTCTGTTTCCTCAATATCTTCATCGATTCGATGGTTTGTGGTTGGCATCCTTCCATCATATCGACCACCAGTATGGCAATGTCTGCTAACGCCCCGCCTCTGGTACGTAACGTAGTGAAAGAATGGTGGCCCGGTGTATCGATGAACAACAAACCGGGAGATTTGAACTTCTTTCCGCCCATCATCTTCGAACAAGCTTCATTCAGAAGTTGGGCTGGAACTTCAGTTGCTCCGATATGCTGAGTTATTCCTCCAGCCTCTCGAGCCATGACACTGGCTTGACGGTCAATTCCCATTGAGCGAATATAATCAAGAATGCTGGTTTTACCATGATCAACATGTCCAAGAACACTGACGATGGGCTGACGATTCTCGCCAAGAACAGGTTCTTCAGCGACGATTTTCTCGTCCTCTCCATTGCTTGATTCTTCGGACATTCATATCCCTCCTGAGGGAGGATTCAAGATTCATAGACCCACTTCTCGCCGTCCGATGACCATTCCATGGTACCTTCAGGGAACCATAGCCCCAATTCGAATTCAGCAGTTTCTGGAGCATCGCTACCATGAATCATGTTGTAACCCATGTCCATACCGAAATCCCCTCTGATGGTCCCTGGGGATGCATCACGACCATTTGTCGCTCCAATCAATGTCCGTGCAACCTTGATTGCTTCAACTCCATGCCAGGCCATACAAACAACAGGCCCACTGGTGACGAACTTGATCAATCCAGGAAAAAAAGGCCTTTCCTTGTGAACATCATAATGAGCACGAGCAATCTCTTCACTTGGAACCATGCTCTTCAATCCGACCAATTTCAATCCCTTGCGCTCAAAACGACCAATTATCTCACCAACCAATCCTCTCTGCACACCATCAGGTTTCACCATCACGTACGTTGTCTCCACGGTACTCACCGAAGCCGGCGACCCGAACATCCTTCAAGAAGTCGACGGACACCAGTAATCGAGAGATTCAATCTCTTGAACGAGTGAATTCACTGGATTCCGCCACGAACATAATGGCGAGTCCATTTGACTCTACGTGGATTACGCTTCAATTTCAAAGCGTTCTTGCGAGCCTTACTGTTCTTGAACCACATTACGGTTCCATCTTTCTTGACGAACATCAAACCGGTACCTGGCTCAATCTCCTCTCCACTGAAATTACAGATTCTACGCTCTGGCAAGTTCTCACCTCACATTCAGTTTTCGGGCTTCTCTGCCGGTATCCTTGAGCATCAGAATATCGCCAACTCTGATTGGACCAACCACGTTTCTTGTGATGATTCGACCAATATCTCTAGGATTAGGAGCATCGTTGACACGCACCTTGACCTGAGTGGCCTCACCGGTCATTCCGGTACGGCCGACGACCTCGACGACCTC
>CAXRJY010000155.1:0-7512 GCA_964230915.1 Candidatus Poseidoniaceae archaeon
CAGTGCTTACAACTTCAAATTCAAACAACATCAGCGGACTTAGGTTCTCAGGCAAGTTGTAATCAATATTCAAACGCGGGAGATCTATGGAATGATCCAATGCAGCATGAGTCCTTGTCAATGCCTCACCAGAAACAACCGGTAAGGCCGAAAGACTGGTTCGATTATAGACAGTTACAGTCTTACTGGCACTGGCCTGGTTGCCTAAAGCATCGGTGACCTGCACATGCATACTCCAATCTCCCATCCCAAGTTCAGAGGCTGGAAGATTCAAGATTCGGCCCTCACCCTTGGAAATAATACCTGCGAGCCACCAACTGTAATTCAGAGGTTGCGCAGCTGTCGAACTGACCTGAGCAATGAACTCAATGTTATCACCTGTGTCAAATATTGATTCAGCAGTGGAACCCAATACCACTGTAGGCACCAAAGCACCTGCGATGACATCTACTCCTGCTTCTGATATCCAATTATCATGTGGATTCATATCTTCAACGCCATTGATTGTCAATCCTAACGTCGCATTCAAACCATATTCTCCAATCACATTCAAATCGAATGTACAATAATGAGATTGGCTAGGATACAGCGCAGGCAGAGTACAATTGGACATTACATTCTGACCATTGAAAACGAACAACTCAAGAACCAATTCTGCACCTTCGACCATGATGTATCCGTTATTCCTGACATCCACTCTGACCGAATCATTGCCATAGAAATATTCTGGTGAATCGAATTTGTACGCAGGATACATGCTTTCAACAGTCAAATCCACACTGTCATTGAAATTCACAGTAGCCTGATAGATATCATTGAATGAATTCAGATCCATACTTACTCCGCCTTCTGAATCTGTTGCATTTGAACTGAAAACTCCTATTTCAAGTGTGAAAATACCTGTTTCTGGGGAACTCATGTCTGGAAGAGTACGGTTGAAATTTGTTTGTCCCCAGACTGAGAAATCAGAAATTATTGTGCTGTTGAATGAAACCACATCTCCCGTACTATTGAGCAATCTCCAACCCATTTCAACATTGAATACACAACCAAAGCAATTGTAAGAAATACCAGTGACATACATAGGATATGAAACTCCGGAGTTGTAAACATATTCGCCATCCTCAATGGCATACAAACTATCTGCGGGTCTCAAGTCGCTGTCTTGGTCAACCTGCACATCAAACATATTATCCGCTACCCAGAACTTGTATCGCAACACATCATCATCTGGCTGGCCATCTTCATCAACGAATTTGAATTCAATAGTATGCATTCCAGTTTCGGATTCTTCGGGGATGAATGAAGTGGAGAACTCGAAAATGAGTTCTTCTCCCGAATCTAGATTATTGAGAGTACCCAAACTCCCGACACGATCATCATTTGGGCAGCCAATATCTACGTAGTCACCATAACAGATGTACCAACGAATAGAGCGTGCAGATGTCATTGCCTGAGAATCTTTGTTCTGAATCTTGACTGAGATGGGTACCATATCGTATTTTGAGTAATTTCCTCCCTCGACTGGAGATACTCCCTCAATTATCCCAAGGTCTCCACTTGCAGCAGATGCCAAAGGTGCTGGAATCATCGAAACAAAGGTCGATGTCAACATCAACAAGACCAGCAAGAATGGCTTGAATCTTGAACGCCTCCGAACTTTAGAGACCGCGGCGGCACCGTGCATCACTGTTCTGGTCACAACCGGCCCTCAAATATCAATCGGTTCCAAGCCTTGCCGTAGCGTATATTCAGACCGTATTGAAAAATTCATACTCAGCCCTAGACTTATGGTGGAGTCGCGCACAGAGCACCTTGAGGAGAGCGGATGGAGATATCGAAGTCAATTCTCGCGTGCAGTAAACGCGATGATGAGAATGCAATGACTGCTGTCATTGAATTTCTCACCGCTTTCGTCCTGTTTCTAATGATAGTGACTGCTTTTCTTTCCTTGGCTCAATTGACCCTAGGGCCATATGATTCAACCACTGATCGTCTAGATGCGGCTGCAGTTTCTGGTTTGTCTAGACTGACCGATTCTCCCGGCTGGTTCACGCCTGTTGAAGATGGCGAGAGGGATATCTCTAACTCAACTGAGAATTGGCATAGAATCCCAGCCCAACAACTTGCAGAAGGGGACTTGTTACCTGGATTGCTTTCCAAGAACGGAAGCATGGATATCGAGAGATTAGTAGCTCTTGCCAATGTAACTGAATACCAACTTGCGGAAGGTCTTGGTCTAGACAACCATGTGAACCTTAGATTGTTGATTAAAATCATTGAATCATCCAACCCTCTAAGAGTAGATCTAGTATTGTTCGATGATGGCACTTCAAGAGAGATGGCTAAAGATAGCGCTACTGCCAGCAGGACTTTCACCATGGGGGATGAAATTGTCAGAGTTACTCTCGAGGTGCATGATGGGGTCAAAGGATTCACAAAAATAGAAATCTCTGAATTTCTACCAAGAACCTTGAACGGGGAACCTGAGTGGATTGAACTGTACAACCCAAATGGCTTTGCGGTTGAAATGATTGGCTGGGGATTGGAAAGGGCAACTCCTGGTTTTGGTAGTTCATCCGTTTTGTTTGAAGAAGGCACTCTACCTGGTGGAAGTCGTGCCATTCTGACTGGAGATGAGAATCAACAGGAAACTGGTAACGCGACTTGGGTCATCGATATGTCAAGCGAAGGATTGCTCGGATTCGGAGCCATAGAAGGACTAGGAGACCACACCGGCAGATTACAATTGACCCATGCCTCAAAATCGACTGCTATTGAAACGATGGTGATGGAAATGGAATGGGACCAGACTTGGAACCTCACCAGTGGACACAGTCTGAATTGGAATGGAGGGGACCCCATGGAAGAAAATTCTTGGAACATCACTGCGGTGACAACTCCTGGCGACTGAAGAAACTCGGCACATGGTCGACAGTTCTCAAGGGCGTTTTGCCATTATCAATAGAATATCGTCCTTACTCCATCGCCATCAGAAAAGGTATTTGTCCAAGTCTTTCCACATTTATTGCATTTCATCGTTTTTGAATCGATACGAGACCATGTATCAGGATTCAGTGGTTCACAGGTACAGGCAGGAGGATCTGATCTTTGGTGAATCATATATCGTTCTGGGAGTTATCAGTTATCATCATATTGTAAGCGGAAACATGCAATGCAGGTTCTATTCTGATACAACACCAATTCAATACTCATTCATGAGTTCATAGAAATGCAGAAAGTATACTGGCTAAATGTCGTATTTCCGAATTGTTTGAATTGAACATTGTGCCTCAAATCTTTCATAGTGATGATATGAGAGTTTTTTTGAGGACAATAGATGATTCACAGAAATCGAGTCATCTGTTTGGGATTATGTTCCTTGTTTCTGCTATCTTTCATCATCACTCCTGCAGCAGGCCAAACTCCTGACAACAGGCAGCCAAGCCCTGAGAATCCGATAATGTATCTCTGGGGAGATGCATCTCTTGCCAGTGGTGACTGCATCAGCCACTTTTCATCAGACGATTCAACAGAGTTTGGTTTCGGCGAATATGATGACACAGAGAATATTGATTTCAATTGTCCATTGGAATCTCCATTGTCTGAAGAAATGTTCCTAGACCCAGATGGATTCATCGATCTTCGACTTGGATTTCTGATTCAATCATCTGAAAACAGCGGAGGGGATGAACTGCTGATTTCATTCAAACGCGACTCAGAGATCTTGGCTCAAGAGGAATTTGTCTTTCCAACATTTTCTGATGAACAAATTTCTTGGCAAATACCAATCTCTGCAAACATGACTTATTGGCAAGCAAATAGTGTACCGCAATTGCAGATTCAATTCAACAAACCAGGTCCTTCATTGATTGAGTGCTTGGAACCAGACAAAGCATTGGCAGGATGTGAATCCAAGTTTCGCATATACTATTCTGATAATACAGAAGGATTGAACGTGGAAGGATTATTTCCAATTCTAAATGCTTCAGACCCTGCTGCAATCAATCCAAATGAGGAACCAAAAGATGACACAGAAACGATGTCAGTAGGTAGTGAAGAAATCTCTATTCTGCTCTTTTCGCCTTGGTTGATTGCAATGATCGTGCTTGTAGGCTTTATCTCTCTCAGACGAGATGATTACCAATTGGGAATGATTCTGGAGGAAGAATCGAAAGATGCCTCATCGATAGAAGATAAACCCGAAGGCAAAACATTGGTGGATAGTTATCGCTCTAGAGTCTTGACATTGTGTGCTCTTTATGTTGCACAAGGGATTCCTTGGGGATTCATCACTGTCACCTTCGTGACCTATCTGGCTGCAGAAGGTGTTGCTGCAAAGGAATTGGCGATTCTGCTTACTCTTGGAACATTACCGTGGTCACTAAAGTTCCTGTGGGGACCGGTGATAGACCGCTACCAGTATCGGAAAATGGGCAGAAGAAGACCTTGGATTCTAATCGCTCAAACAGGAATGATATTGGTTCTATCTTCGATATTGTTTATTCCAAACCCAGCAAGTGATGTTCAGTTGATAGCAACCGTGTTTTTGATTTACAATATTTTCACATCACTACAGGATGTCAGTACTGATGCTCTCGCAGTAGATGTCCTGAAACCTCATGAAATTGAGAAGGTGAATAGTTACATGTTCACATCCAAGGTGATTGGTGGAATGATCGGAGGTGCAGGCTTGGGAACAATAATTGGTTTCGTTGGTATCAAGGGTGCAATCTTGTTACAAATTCCAATATTGATTGTCATAATGATGGTTCCACTGCTGATGACTGAACGCCCTGGTGAGAAATTATTCCCTTGGCATGAAGATGATGAAATTGAAGCCGATGCCGAGGTTGAAGAAAATCGAAGTATCAATGAAATAATCTCCAATGTCAAAACTGCATTTTCTCTTCGTTCAACCCAACTTGGCATTGCGCTTAGCCTGGTTCTATCACTCTCATTCTTTCTTGTGCCAATACTTCCCCTTCTGTTTGTCAGGGAACTTGGTTGGTCAGAAGAGAAATTCAATGTCACCAAAGGTGGCCTGATACTTGTTATCACAATGGTTGGATACATTGTAGGAGGGCAACTAGGGAAGAGGTTCGGAGGTAAATCAGTGATTATCTATGCCGCCCTAGGCGGGGCGCTATTGACGACCATATGGGGATTGACTGAATCTTGGTGGAGCAGCGGTATTTTCATGATTTCAATTTGGTCTATACGCACATTTGTTTGGGCGATGGTATCCATCAACGTCTTCTCATTGATGATGAAAATCACCTGGGGAGAAGTTGGAGGTACTCAATTTACTGCTTACATGGCAATGATGAATTTGTCTGCAATCATAGGATATCAACTAACTGATCCTTTTGCCAGTAGGTTTGATTATCCTACCCTGTTCCTTATCGCTGCAGTTCTTGAAACACTGATAATCATAGCAGCACTCTTCATAGATCCTGATGAAACTAGAAGGGAATTGGGTGATGTAAGCCCAAGTGCCTAGAGAAACTTGCTTCATGCATCAGCCGATTCTGCTGATGCCTCTTCAGACGCCTCTGCTGATGCCTCTGCTTTCAGAGCGCGGTTTTTCCTGTTCTTCTTTTTCTTGTACCACGGATAAATTGGCCACTTCCAAAACCCAGTAATTATCACACCAAAGAAACCAATGGTACCAACAATCATCACCCATGTTTTCTCATCATCAAAGAACAAACCAGTTCCCACCATCATCAATGCGAATATAATGTGGAATGTACGCAAAGTAGAATTCATTTTCGCCATATCGAAGGGTTTGCAGATGGCTATATTATTGTTCTCATAACATCATGCATTGGGAACGTTAGATGAACGATAATCGAAAGTAAGGGGGACCTTCTGAGCCTTGGATTCAGACTACCTGCGCCGAGTCGCAATAAAGGCGGCCCCCAGTATTGCGGTGATGCCTATGAATAACCCGAATCCCGGAGTGCTGGATTCTTTGCCACCATCTCCACCTGTTCCAGATAACTGTGTTTCAGAACAGCCTTTACCATCGACTGCATCACCATGTAATGTATCAGGGCAGTTGTCTCGATAGTCAACCACTCCGTCAGCATCAGTGTCAAAGTTGGAATAGAACTCGCCATACAGGCATATGCCTCCAACACCGAAATCTAAGTCTGCGGATGTCAGAACTGCAGCGCTATCTTCACCTGATTGCAGAGCACCCCTTTCATAGAGTTCTGCATCTATGTGATAACATCCACTCTGTAATGAAAAAGTGAAATCAAATTGGTTTTGATATCCTTCAGCACCTTCATTGTAGCCACCCTCCCAGTCGATGTACCACCACCAATCTAGGCCTTCCCACGTATCATCAACACGAACAATTCTGATTATAGCAGTATAATTCACATCCGCCTTGAGATCGTTGACCTCAACCTGATAACTGTAATTCCATTCCCACTCTTGGTGCAATGGTGTATCGATCAAAATCACGTGGTTCACCATGATGGTTTCACTATCTGCACCACCACCTCCATCCAAGTTTTCTGACTCAGTATTCTGCTCCCAGAGCCAGACCATGTTATTCTCATGCTTACCGGTGTCTTCGCCAACCAGAACTCGTCCGTCATCCAGAACCACGAGGTTGTCAGGGCCGGCGAGGTTGTCCACATCGCATTCATATGCGGCTGAAGAGGAATAGGGTCCACCCGAAATTGCTGGCTCAATCCTATTCACATCCCATTCGTCATCCAAAGTCATGCGGTAGACAATTCCGCAGCGATTTGAAGTGACATCAATATCTCCCTTTCCATCGCTCATATCGTAAGCAACATCAGACATCGCTAGATAGAGATAATCAGGTACGTTTGGATTGAACCCAACCCCTTCCATCTTGTTCCATTCATCACTTGCTCCTAGCGCAGCAGCAGCCTTACGAGATTCAAGGAAGGCTACCCGATCATCAGCAGCATGTCCAATCGTTCCATCACCATTCAGGTCTTCGTTTAGACGTCCTTCTGCCCAATTTCCGATATCCTCATCAGAGATGTAAGAATTCTCTCCAGCGACGAAATCCGCTGTAGTAATACCATCGTATTCTTCAATCCAAGTTTGAATAACAGAATTTGACGATGTGGCCATCTCTATCCACTCCACATCAAATCCTGTAGTGGCTGAGTCACTACTATCATCTTGAGCGACCCTGGCAGAGTAGAGAGTCCCTGAACTTAGGTCACCAGCAGTATCTGCGATGAACTTGAACAGGACTGTATCATAGCCGTCATCGGTGAGATAAACGGTTCTTTCATCAGGCATCACCTGGGCATTTTCATGAGAGAATCGCCCCATAGCGAAGTGTTTGATGAAGTCGGGATCAGTAGTGTTTGCATCCTCAATTTCCATGATATAACCATAATCGTAGGGGTTAGGGTAGTGGCCGAGATAATCCTCTAACCGCTCTTGGTCGTAATGGTAATTGTAGCTCTCGTCATTCCAGTTCTGAGTGTTGGTGAAGTAGAGTTCCTCGGA
>CAXRJY010000156.1:0-4448 GCA_964230915.1 Candidatus Poseidoniaceae archaeon
AGAAGAGCAGTTCCTAGAATAGAAAAAATGCAACCAACCGTGAATGCCCTGCCGTTTGCCATGATTACACCTGAAAATAGCCCTTGAGCAAATGCACGATGTCTAATTCTCTTTTTATCATGACGCAGAGATTGTGCTGCATTCAAGCGCAGGATTGTTCAACTTCAGGCTTCACGCTGGACCCATGGGCGGAGCAGAAGGCAGGGGCATTCATGGCCATCTGCTACTTCTGTTTGCAATCATAATGCTGTTCTCATCCACAATGGTAAGTGCTCAAATCGATAAAAAAACATGGGAGGATGGCGAGCAAGAGTGGTTGATCCCCGAGAAACATCGGCTCTTCTTCTCAGGTAATGACGAATTGGACACCAACCTATCCGATATCCACCCATTCAACACTAACGCAGGTGGAACAACGACTGTGAATCAAGGGAACTTTCAGCAGACAATTTTCCAATCCATTCAATCTCCTCCGGTCTCAGAACCCTTGAATCTAACACTCAATCTCTCCGCCTACATCCATGCTACTGCAACTGATTCTCCAATCAGTTGTGCAACCTTTGCTAGTCCAACACAGATGTTTCTCGATGTAAACATTGGAGGGCAACAGTTCCAGTTTGAGTCAGAAACAATTTACATCATCGAAACCTCGGTCAACAATGCTCATAATTTCACTTTTGAACGACAAGAAATCAATGTCAAGATGGACCCTGGAGATACTATTGAAGCGACTCTGAGGATGTTCCATAATTGCCCAGTTGCTGCAAAGTTATGGTGGTCTGGCGTCACTGAAGATGGTGGGCTTGTATTCGAAGGGCAGTGGTTGAAACCCGATGTGCGAATCGTGAATGATGACTTAGGATTCTCTCATGTTGACATGGTTGCACTTGGACCTTGGGCAATGGAGGGCTATCGAAGCATCGTGATGGAGGTATGGGGCCCGATGGACCCAGATGATTCGAAACCAGTGGATAGAGAATCTATACTGGAGATAATGGATGGCCCTCAGGCAGTTCGCAAGGTGGAGGAGAATCGAACAGCATACACATATGTGACGCCGCAATTGGGAGAAGGGCATTGGATACTACAATTCTGCATGAAGACCAATGATCAGCCATATACTACGGTGATTGGAGAATGCCATTTCAAAGGCTGGGCACATATTGTCAATGACAATGAGGCTGATGACGGATGGAGTGCAACAGCCATTCTTGCACCGTTCAGTTTCGCCATGGTCCTGTTATGGCTAGGGTGGGGAATAAAGCAAGGGATTCTCTATCCTGCTCCCCTGATGGGACTAATGATGCTGATGGCCGCACTGATGATTCCAATGGCTTTGCAGATGCCAGAGATAGCAGGCTCTGATGAACGAATCAAAACAGGGTGGCCAGCACCACAATTCGTTTTGAACAGTGCCGGAAACAATAGTTCTGCAGTTTCTCTCGAAGAGTTACTGGATGGAAAGGATGCTGCGGTTCTTGCAGTTTCAGTCTCAGGATCACCAACTCAGATGCAGCATATCGTTCTGCTCGACATGGTTGCCGATAAGATGGGTGAAGATGTAGGAATAGCGATGTTGGTCACTGGTGAAGAAGTTGCGCCATACGAACTTGAGGCCTTGAGCGAGGCTGTTTATTCTCGGTGGCCAATCATGATCGATGAACATAATGCGGCAACTGCAAAACTACTCCCTACTGGAATGGCAGATGGGGTAATCGTCATCGATAGCACAGGGCATATCGCCTGGTGGAGCGTAGGAAGTACTTCGTTGGAATCGATTGAGAGTGCTGTAAATGATATCTCATACGGTTCATCACAAGGACCGAACATGATTCTAGCCTTGATCTGGACAGCTGCCTTACCGCTTATTCTGACTGCATTACCACAGAAAGAATGGGAGAAACCAGAGGAACCACTTCCACCTGGTGGAAATTGGGCTGGAATCGTTATCACTGGTGGCATCGGCTTCATGGTCGTGGGAATGCCATTGCTGATTCTCGGAATGACCGGATTGGCTGGAGAACCCTGGTATCTTGTCCAACTTTCATTCGCCGCTTTCCTGCTTTACCATGCAGTTTCAACAATGCTCTTGGGTTGCCCATTTGAAATCAAAAAGTTGAGTGCGCTTCTACATCGTCTATCACCAGATGTCTATAGTGAATGGAAATCAAAGGAAGAAGTCACTGTGGATGTCCAATCTGGAATGTGGATTGCATGGATGTCATGGTTGATTCACCCGATGTTGATTCCTCAGGGATTATCCAACACTTTGCTGACTGGTGGTTTTGGTTTCTTCATGGGAATCATTCTAACTCTTGCAGTTTTCATCTGCGCTGGCGGTGTTGTTCTGGTCATCAGAGTGATTGCTGAGATGGGAGGGAAACTAGCGGTGATAGTTGGCCAGGTTGCCGGAGAAGATATGCACAAGTTGTTTGGTTTGTTGATGATTCCATTCGTGATCTGGATCTCGATAGACCTGTTCTTGAAGGCCCAAGACATTGGATTCTTTGCTTGACCAACGTCTTCATTACCGTTGACGATATTACTTCTGGACATGGTAGTTGAGGGAACAGAAAATGCCCATAGAAGCAGTATATGGAAACCGATCTGGAGTTCGAGCAGGAGTAGATGGCTGCAGGCATGCCCTCGTCGCTATATCCTACAATATGTAGCAGGAAGAGGTGGGAGAATATCACATGACAAACCCAAGCGTTGGTTATGGAGACAGGGAAGATGGGCTCCGCCTCGAGAATTGATGATGAGAGCAGTGAGGGAAACATTGCGCAAGTGGATGTTTGAAGCTCATGCCGGAATACTCTGGACCTTGCCCACAGCAAGAAACATGCTTGAGATTGAATTCTCGCAATCTATTGAAACACAGAAATTCGAGATGGAAAAGTTGCAAAAACGGCTCCAACGCCCAAATCCTTTGCACCGTTCTCAATCACAGCAAGATATTACGGAAGCACTACAACATGCTGAACTGATTCTACGCAGAGCATACAACCACCCATTATTGGGTGGGTTGTTGAAATGTGGGTTCCACGGCGAATGGCAACCATTGGAACCTTTCACGACAACACAAATTGGTTCTGGAACTGCATATCTGACCCCTGACCTCATTATCAAAGGGCCAAAAAAATGGACGTTGATTCGCATCTCAACCAATGCATGGAAAGTAGAACCGGATGATGTAGGAATAATTGAATCAGCAGGAATGTTGTTTTGGGCAGTGAATGAACCAACTCTACCAATCAAAGCGGAAGAATATGAAATCGCACGAATCTCGCATACCGAAAAGGGATGGCGAACCTGGAGGATTCCTGCTGAACAAAGAATGCTCGAAGATGTACGAGTTCTCATCAAATCTGATCTCAATGCAGCAAGGCAACTTGCCATCAATACCGGACCTGATTTCGATTTGGATCTAATTCCGTTCGCCGAAAAGGATTGGCGCTGTAGAACCTGTGGATACCGATTCACTTGCCCAGGAGGTAAGGACCTTGAAGGAGCAAAAACGAAGCAAATGGCCAGCGAGATGTCAACACTGAAATCTGTCAAAGCGTGAATCAAAGAGACGATACTAGGTCACGAAGTACTGACTCGGGATCATCAGACTTGGTGACTCCACTAGCCAAGAGAACCCCTGAAGTGCCTAATTCAATTGCTTTGGCAACATCAAGGCCATTCTTTACTCCAGCACCGCAAAGGGTAACAACTGAGGAATCCACCGACCTGACTACTGCTACAGTATCAGAGACTATTGAAGGGTCAACACTGGTGACGGATGTATCGCCCCCGATCAATTCAGGTGGCTCAACAGCAACCATGGTAGGCGAAAGTGCACTCAAAGAACGTGCTTCATCAAGATCTGCGGCACAGGCACATACACTGAATCCATCAGGTAATTGAGCCATCAGATTCTCAACCGTGTCAAGAGGTACCTTGTGCTCTGCATGGTTGATCAGTGTTCCAACAGCTCCCCTTGCAATGGCAGTTTCAGGATGCAACCACCCAGTATTGGAACCAAAGCCAACCGGGTCTAGATGCTGTGTCCAAACCTGCAATCCTGGGGCTGCAGAAACAACTGCAGATAGGTCGAAAGCGCTTACCACGGCAATCATCTCAGCAGCGTCAGTCTCTGAATCCACAAGCAACATTGCTTTCGCTAATCTTTCAGCAGCACCTGCATGAGCAGTTTCATAAGTCTTGAAATTGACAATTATCTTCGCATCAGCCATGATTCTCGGAAGAGTAATCATTTATTCAATCTGAGGGAAGGTCCCGCCCGCCAGAATACTACCTTCAGGGACTATTGCTCCGTGGTCCACCAAGACATCTTTGAGATAGCAACCAGCGCCAACCTGAGCGTTTTTCCCAATCATGCACCTCTCTAATCTTGCACCGGAACCAACCTTTGAACCTTCCAACAAAGTAGTTTGCGAAAT
>CAXRJY010000157.1:0-5576 GCA_964230915.1 Candidatus Poseidoniaceae archaeon
CAAATACATCGCCACGTGAAGAATCAATTTCATCATTCAAAGTGATGGTAACCGACATGTTTGTGGATGCTGAATCAAGGTCCCCATCATAGGTCACAATTCTTTCGACAGTTGTCTCTTTTCCCGAGGGTAGAATACGGATTTTTTCTCCTTTAGAAATGCTTCCACCTGCTATCAGGCCTGAGAAACCTCTGAATTCAGAATCAGGCCTGTTGACCCATTGAACGGGCATCCTGAAAGAGTCTTCATCAGGGTTGACATTGATATCAATGGTTTCCAGAAGATGCATCAACGTCGGCCCATCATACCACTGAGTATTATCACTGCTATCTACAATGTTGTCTCCTTTGAGAGCAGAAACTGGAATTGGAATGAATTCGTCAATATCTAGATGATTTTCTGCAAAATCAGTATATTCTTTGTTGATATTTTCAAAGACCTCCTGTGAATATTCCATCATATCCATCTTGTTTACTGCAATGATGATTTTCCTGACTCCCAGCATTGAAACAATGAAACTATGACGCTTTGTTTGATCAAGAATCCCATGTCTCGCATCTATCAAGAGAATAGCTAAATCCGCAGTAGAGGCTCCTGTTGCCATGTTCCGTGTATATTGCTCATGTCCGGGAGTATCTGCAACGATGAATTTCCTTCGGTCAGTAGAAAAGAACCTGTAAGCCACATCAATCGTGATTCCTTGTTCTCGTTCTGCAGCCAATCCATCGACCAGCAATGCTAAATCGAGTTCTCCTTCTTGCGTCCCTACCTTCTTTGAATCAATTTCCAGTGCATCCAAGTGGTCGTCAAACAACATTTTTGACTCATATAACAATCTCCCTATCAAGGTGGATTTGCCATCATCAACAGAGCCACAGGTGATGAATCTCAATAGATCCTTCTTTTCATGTACCGATAGATATTCATGGATATCATCTGCAATGAGATTGGATATGTGTGCCATCAGAAATACCCCTCTTGTTTCTTCTTCTCCATGGATGCTGTGCTGTCGTAATCAATGACTCGTCCTTGTCGCTCAGATGTGGTGGTCAATAGCATCTCTTGAATGATTGAAGGTAGATCTGCTGCTTCAGATTCCACCGCACCACTCAATGGGTAACAACCAAGTGTCCTGAACCTGACCATCTTCATCATCGGTATTTCTCCATCTTCCATGGGGATTCGATCATCATCAACGAGAATCAGAACACCATCTCTTTCCACAACTTCTCTTTCTTTGGAAAGATATAGGGGGACGATTGGGATATTCTCAAGGTGAATATATTGCCAGACATCCAATTCGGTCCAATTCGATAATGGGAAAACACGTATGGATTCACCTTTGTTGATTTTTGAGTTATAATTATTCCAAAGTTCTGGGCGTTGATTCTTTGGATCCCATCTATGTTGATCCGATCTGAAAGAGAATACTCTTTCCTTGGCGCGAGATTTTTCTTCATCCCTTCTTGCCCCTCCAAATGCGACATCAAAACCAAATTTGTCCAATGCTTGTTTTAGTGCTTGAGTCTTCATTACATCTGTATGTATAGCAGAGCCATGTGTGAATGGTCCAATGCCTTTCTCGACACCTTCTGGATTAATGTGGACAATAAGATCCAGTCCAAGATTCTCCATCATTTCATCTCTGAAAGAGATCATTTCACTGAATTTCCAAGTGGTATCAACATGCATCATCGGAAATGGAGGTTTGGAAGGGTAGAATGCCTTCATTGCTAGATGAAGCATTACTGAACTGTCTTTACCAACGGAGTACAACATGACTGGATTTTCAGATGTAGCGGCAACTTCCCTCATTATGTGGATACTTTCTGCCTCGAGTCGTTGTAAATGAGTTTTGTAATACATTATCTCCCCCCCGGTATTTCACCCTGACACCGAATCCAAGGTTCAATCCAGTCATCTCTAGATGTCACCATGAAGAAAGGGTTCAATATTTCGTCGACCAAATCATAGTCCAGTTCATTACCATCAGGTCCGATTATACTCCCTCCTGCAGCAGATACCACTGCATGGGCTGCAGCTATATCCCAGCAGGAGGTGGGCCCAAATCTGGGATAGATATCAGCAGTCCCATCTGCTACTGCACATGCTTTCAGCGATGAGCCCATTCGTACGAGTTCATGCTCACCCAGAGATTCAGCAAATAATTCATCTTTTTCACCTCTATGGCTACCACTTGCAACAATGCGAACTGGAGATGTAGAAGAATCACTTACGGATATTTTCTTGCTGACTCCGTTTGAGAACAATGTTGCAGGAACATCACTTCCGCCTATCCAAGTAGTGTTGGTGGCAGGGGCATGGACGATTCCAAAAACTGGTTTCCAACGGCTCCCATTCTTCTTCATCAATGCGATATTGACGGTGAACATACCGTTTCTCTTGATGAATTCCTTTGTTCCATCCAGTGGATCAACCAACCAGGAGTGAACACTTTCCTCTGGGTCACCTCTTCGTCCTTCTTCAGAAACCATTGGGATGTTTGGATTCAATTCTTCAAGACCGTGAGAAATGACTTCATGAGCATTGATATCAGCTTGGGTCAGTGGCGAATCATCATCTTTCTTAGAATAGACAACATCCTTTGAGGATTCATATATCTCCATTATTGCCTCTCCAGCCTTCTTTGACAGAGCAATGATTGCTTTGGAATCGACTTCAAAGGATGCAATCATCATTCTGACCGCCAATGAATGAAGATATGAACATTTCATCTTGAATAAAGCGGAAATCAATACACTGATTGGTTAACAACACAGTCATTGACGCCCAGCATCGAACATCTCCTTGAGAGAACCATCTTGCAGCATCTCAAGAGCGATGTCAGAACCACCGATCAATTCTCCGTGCACGAAGATTTGAGGCATGGTCGGAAAGTCGGACCACTCACATATTCTAGGGATTGCTCTTGGGTCCGTGAGTATATTGACACTGGCAAAAGGTTCACCAAAGGATTGCATCACCTGTGCTGCCCGATTACTGAAACCACATTGTGCTTCTGTGGGAGTTCCTTTCATGAACAACACCAGAGCGTGTTCATCAACCAATGCCTGTAATTCTTCATCTGTCCATTCCATCTTTTTCACCTTATTCGATATGCCCCTGTTTGCGTAGACTCTTGATGTGAACACCAGTCCCTCCACCATGTGGATGGAAGACGGTATCTCCAGCACTCTCAGCCTGTTGTGGTGTCATGCATCGAATGTCGATGGCATGCACTGCATGGGGAATATGTGGTTTGAAATGATTGAGAATTATCTTCTGCCTTTGTAGAGGGCGCATACCTTCGAAACTTGTGCAAATTGCTCTGACATGAAAATGGTCCTGTGAACCGGTCAAGTCGACCACTTCGATATGCGCCTCGGGAAGCACCTTGCGCACTTCATCAGTCATCCATTCAACAGTAGGCATACCCGTCTCCGGTACTCCGTGGGGTGCGGATGCTTTCAACCATTGTCCATTCGCATTGTGCATGGCGGAAGCAGAAGGCCGGCGTCCTGAACTGATTCGGGACACTACTTGGCTGACTGCTGCTGACCTGTTTTCGATAACAGCAGGATTGATCGGTCAAGTAATTCTGACCCATGCTCTATTGACTGAGGACTATGGATTGCTAGTTGTTCTCATCGATGCTTTTGCACTGATGTTCATGCTCGTTGATGCGGGTTTGCCGACCATCATCACCAGAGATGTTCCGCGCTCGCGAGGTCAAGGGAGGGCGTTGGTGCACCGCACTCTGAAGATACAAGCAGTCATCGCCGCCGGTTTCCTTCCAATTGGAATATTATCTGGATTTCTCATTTGGCCGGATGTTCCGGCACTATTGCTTCTCAGTTGTGCTTTGATTCCTATCGTTCACATTTTCACATACGCGCATAGGAGCGTGCTCAGAGCATTGGGGGAGGCAAGGCAGGAAGCATTGGTGAAAGTCATTGAAAGAGTAGTAGTAACTTCTGGGTATGCTTTACTTCTATGGAATGGAGTATCCAATCCATCATTCTACGCTCTCGCATTCCTCATTGGAGTAAGTTGCAGTCTGGGGTGGGCAGTGTGGCATGGAGAGAGAGTATCAAAACAAGCTTCAGGCGACATAGATGAAGATGAGAACATTCTACTTTCATCTCGTGAATTATTGATTTCAGCCTTGCCATTCGCAATCACTCTTGGGATTCTGCCATTGATCGGTCGAATGGAGAAGATTTTTCTGGCGGTTTGGGATTCATATTCAAGTGCCGCGCTATTCCATGTTGCATACATTGCCTATCTCGCTGGCTTAACACTACCTCAAGCGATGCGTGCAGCCTTCCTTCCCATACTCGGTGATACCAGAAATGAACCTGACAAGACTCTGAGTGAGGTCAGAAGAGCAAGGCGACTGAGCAATCTTCTGATTCCTCCAGGCTTGATTCTCGGGACTCTGGTAGTTTGGCTAATCCTTCCTTTGGCATTTCCAGAACAATACAATGACGGCAGTCTCGGGATGAGTGCCTTCGAGATATTCCTACTGTTGTTGACAGGTTGGGCTTTCACCATGTTGGCGGCCCCAACTTATGTCGAAGTTTGCGCTGGTGAGCGGCCATGGATATTCACACTGATGCTTGCTGAAGCAGCAGGAGTGGCAGTGTTAGCGGCGGTTCTTACAATTCCAGTTTGGGGATTGATGGGTGCTGTATTCTCCAGTATCATCGCCTCTCTAGCATTATTGGCTTCTTCCATTTTCCATTCCAGAACTGGGTTGGATGGCCCTCTCTTACCTTGGTTGTTCAATGTGATTGGAATATTCTCGGCAGTGTTCATCCCATATCTTGGCATCTCAGAGTATCTGCCTCTGATTCCTTGTTTATTGGTAGGCGTGATTCTGAGTTTCACTCCATGGTATACTGTATGGCCGTGGACTTCTATTGTTGTAGAAGCCGAGTGAACATTTCATCCAGTTGTTTGCTCACCGCTTCTTTCTCAAACTTTTCTGGAACCAGCAGGTCTTCGACTTCCCCCTCAAGGGTTGCTTCTACCGCATCTGCCAGTGCTTCAGGCGTATCCATTGCAATGCATCTTTTCGGTAACCATGTGGCCAAGTCACCAACATCTACTGAGACAACAGGCAAACCACAAGTGATCGCTTCCCTAGCCACCAAGGGTCCACTTTCACGCAGGCTGGTGACCAAGGCGATATCACATGCCCTCATCCTATCATGAACCACATCTCTTGGGACATTGGGTAGGTCTCCAATCTTCACTCGCCACCCTCTGTTTTCCAACTCCCGCCCTGCATCCAGTGCTAGAATGTGATTCTTTTCAGGGCGTCTGGAATTGGCTGGAAACAATATCTCCAACTCACCTCGTCGCCAGCGACCATGCCACCTCTTCATTTCACCACGGGCAGAATCAGGCACTTCAAGGTGACAAGGAATGACCCTTGAACCTTCGATGACATCATCTAGGCGTTCACTGACCACCACCAACGCATCTGCAGATTGACAGAGTTTTCGAATCCTCTTTCCCTGATTTGCTCTCAGGCCAACATCGAAATCGTGTCCATGCACAGTCACCGTCCA
>CAXRJY010000158.1:0-8943 GCA_964230915.1 Candidatus Poseidoniaceae archaeon
TCTATTGTCCCTTGCGGTTGCATGGCAATTCGACACTTAAGGACTAATTCAAGTTGTCTCCGTTTTTTTTGCAAGGTGAAAGCCGCTTGGAGGAACAATTTCATCATCAGTGGTTTTCATTGAACATACTACCACCACTCCTAACATTGTCAAGTTACAACAAATGACTTGGAATATTCCTGATAGTGAATAAATCCAGGTTGGAGGTAAATCTGCATCAGCTGGAAACATGTTGAAGATGTCATTCATCATGTATTGTACCTGTAAGGCCATATATGATTCAAGTATGGATTTGAACATTATCCAAATGGCTGTTGCCTTGAGCGACCAAGGATGACGAGCTAGCAATAAGACGATGACTGGTATAGCAGCAAGCACGGATAGAGTACCTACCCACATCTGTTTTTCTTGCATCTCTGAATTGATTATTGAATCAAAGATATTGTTGGTAAGATTCCAATTCTCGTATTCTTCATCGCTACTATTCCATTTGGATTGTTCTTCTGTGCTTCCATTTTCAGGATATGGTCCTGGTTGTTGTGGTTCGGAATAACGATCCATGAAACTATCATAGGGCAAAATTGCCGCTATTGCCATTCCAGTTACTGTCAACAAGACCAACACAATGATTCCAATGGCAGGTCCCCAATGCCACCAAGGTGATGGTTCTTCGGGAACTAGAATTGGTTCCATACCACCTAGTTGTGGATTCATCATGTTTCATACCTCAAAGGATTGGCTGCTGGCGCAGCCATTCCAAGTCTGAGATGTATAATTGTCTAATGTCGTCAAGTCCTAGAACCAACATTGCCAACCGTTCTAGTCCCATGCCCCATGCACAGACCGGCCATTTGCAACCAAGTGGTTCTGTGACTTCAGGGCGGAATATCCCAGCACCTCCTAGTTCCAACCATTTCCCGCGCCATTTCACTTCGACCTCAAGACTTGGTTCAGTGTAAGGGAAATATGCCGGCCTGACTCGTACTTCTGGATATCCCATCTTCTCATAGAAGGTTTTCAGGGTAGTTACCAGCATTGGTAGATTCGCTCCCGGTTCCATGATGATGCCCTCTATCTGGTGGAACTCTGGCAGATGAGTTCTGTCTATGCTTTCCTTTCGAAATACCCTGCCAACAGCGAATACTCTACATGGCTCATTTGGTTTCTCTGCCAGATGTTTGATCGTGTTGACAGTAGTATGGGTTCTGAGCAATCCCTTTTGTGCGACATCGTCACTGAAATCTCCTCCCCATCCACTCGAACCGGTTTCTCCTCCGTGTTCATGTATTGAGCGCCATTGGTCCAGTCTTGATTGTTCGATATCCAAAGACTCAGGGTCATTGAGGTAGAATGTATCTTGCATTTCTCTAGCAGGGTGGTCTTGTGGGATGAATAGCGAATCCATGTTCCAACCCGCAGTCTGGACATAATCTCCACTAATCTCACTGAATCCCATCTCTAGGAATATGGAGCGAATACGCTCAATCAGTGATTGCATTGGATGTGGCCTGCCGCCTGCAGGAGTAGTCGCTGCAAGTTTTGGGTCAAAGGGCTTGAAAGCCATATCTCTCCACTCTTCACCCTGTAGCATTTCAGGGGTTAGTTCGACGATTTCTTCAATCTCGTCCAGGTCATTTATTGCTGCACCAATAGAGGTAATTCTCCATTTCCTTGTGGTTACATCTGCGGACTGAACAAGCCCCTTTCTTCCTTTGAAATGTTCGAGTAAGTCGCCTTCTTTCAAATCGCTGAGGAATGCAGTTCTCTTTGCAATCTTTTCTTCTACAGTTGAAGTATCAGCAGGAAGCATCAGAATGCCTTTGTCGATTGTGATGCCCAATCCTTTGAGCAGTCCGATTCCAATACCAGTCTCATGTTTCTCCACAACCCCTGCGGCTTGAAGATCACTCATTCCTCTACTCTCTTCGGGTTGCTCAAGCAACCATTTCCAAAGGCGGGACTCCAGCAACCCCTTTTCAAGTGCTATTTTCCCTTCATTTCCAAGAATCCAGTAAGTCTGAACGTTTTCTTCCACTTCGGCCATTCCTGCTTCAACCAGGCCGAGGGCTGCCCCAGCAGCTCTGGCTTGGTCACTCCATCCACATGCCTCAAGAATAGCTTCGATATCCCATTGATGGTCAGCCTCTACACTCTGCATCGCTGCCAATAGACGGCGCTCTGGATTGGAGAGAGCATGCCCGCTCATACAACGCTCGACCTGTGATGAGTCCTTCAGCCTTCTTCATCGGTACGAAGGATTTGCATTGTTCTGAAGTAAGGAACGTTCATCGAAATTGAATTCGGCTAGCATGGTTGGTGACCAACATCATGACTGCTAGAACACGTATGCAGTGATTCAGTTAGTGGGTATCCTACAAGAGGCCTACTCTTCTTCCCATAGTTCTACGTCACAATCAGGACATGCGAAAGCAGAGGGTCTAGGTCCTTCAACCAGTGTGACTTCTCCACATGAACCACACAATATCGTTGAGTTGATCGGTTCATCGAGAGTAGTATCCACTCTGTACATGACACGACCGGCTTCAACCATCTCTTCTGATGCAGGTGCCCATTCAGCAATCTTCTCCGATGACCAGCCTGACTCTTCCGAGTTGAGAGACATTCCCCAGATGAACATGATGATGCCACATAATGAAATTGGAGCACCAATGCTGATTGCAAGAGTTTCTTTGGACACTATCAGCATCGCCCCGATGGCTAGACAGATGATTGATGATAACAATAAATTGGATTTGATGTGTTTCATGATCACTCACCGAGTGCAGTGGCCAATGCTGAAGCAACACGTTTCATCTGAGATGCTGGAATGGCACATATTCCAACTCTGATACCTCCAGAAAGTGGAACTAGAAACACGTTTTCTTCAGCACACGCCTCGCACACAGCCACTGGGTTTTCACATTCAATGAATGCAAAATATCCATCATGGTTTGGTAGAGGTCGAACACCTACTTCTTTCAAAGCGGAATTGAAAGCGATTCTTCGTCTATTCAATAGAGCTTTGAGGGTGTCTTTCTGGTCTTCCCATTCATCATGCATATGTGTGTGAATATCTGCTAAAGCAATCTGAGGTAATCGTGGCGGAGCACTCCATGTTCCACGGCCAGTGTGAAGGAGAACGCCTTCAATTCTGTCGAGGAATTCTGCAGAAGGATGGAGGCAGACCAATGCACCAGTACGTAGACCATAGATCGTATGTGACTTGGAACAAGAGATTGCAAAAAGAATGAGGAGATTCTGTGGCCACTCTTCGACTTGAGAAAGGGTCTGTGCCCAACCAAATGGTTCAGATGCATAGAGGTGATATGCTGCATCGATCAGCAGAGTATGTCCTGTATCTGGATTGTTTTGAGCAGAGGTGATGAAACAGCCCAAGGTCTGCGCTCTCTCTTCAGCAGTCAATGTCAAACCGGTAGGATTGTGTGCAGGGTCATTCAGCCAACTGAGAACACGGGATTGCGTTGAAACCAGTTCCTCGAGTGCTACTTTCAATTCCATACCTGAGCCCCACAATGGATAGGTATGAGAACTGAGACCATTCTCTGCAAGAATTGTTTGGTATGGTCCCCAATGTAGATCTCGTAGTAGCACTTTGCTCCCAGGATCTGCGAAATTCTTTGCAGATGCGTACAGGGCGCCACAACCTCCAGGTGTAGTCATCGACATCATTTCGGCGTGAATCTCATTGCGATGTTGCCCCAATGCAAGGTCAATAGCCAATTCTCTGAATGAAGGGACTCCTCGTAGTGGAGCGTAGCCAGCCATATCGAATCCCTCTTGCTTCCTGAGCGATTCCATCACCACTTGATTGAGTGCCAATTCTCCATTATTGAGAAGAAGCGAACCAAGGGTTCCATTGATGGCGTCCTTCCCTTCTTTTTTGGCGTTTAGATATCGCTTGAACCAGGAAAAAATAGGGTCTTCACCACCCTTCATTGCTGCTGAATCATTCAATATTGAGGAGTAATCAAAGTACTGGAGATACAGAGATTCGTCAGCATTTATACTCTGCATGTTGACCCCATGTCCCTTCTGCACTTCAATGACTCGCTCAAAGCATGGCGAGAGCGATGTTTTTTTCGATTATTGATTGAAGTAATGATCTGCATATGCTCTTGCAGTTGCTGCATCATATCCAGAGGCTATCAATTGCTGTTCATAGGCCATCGCTTCTGCAGAGCGGCCTTGCTGAGCCATCATGCCACCGTACGGGTCCATCGCACCGCCCATGAGTCCAGCGTTGAATGCTTGATTTATTGCAACCTCGTCATCCTCACCTCTTCCACGTAGAATCAGAATAACTAGTAGAATGATTACTAGAGCAGCACCCGCAAGCATTCCATATTCCATCGTCTCATCACCAGTCAGACCGAGAACATTCTCGCCATCTGATTGAGAATCAGATTCACCATCATCTCCTGAGTCTGTTCCATCATCTCCTGGTTCGGTGTTGTCATTGCTGTTTCCATCGTCTCCAGGTACGTCTCCTCCACCAGTCCCATTGCTACCTTCGCCATCATCAGTGATGGTACATCCATTCACATCTACAATATCCATAGATGGTGTGTCAGGGCATTGGTCATCTTCATCAAAGACTCCATCCTCATCGCTATCTGTAGGCGCCGCTATTGGACACCCCTGTCCACCCTCGCCATTCTGAACTCCTGCAACTTCTGGACATTGGTCTCCATCGGTACCATTGGGGTTGTCAGGATATCCATCACCATCAGTATCGCTCCATTGGCTCTCATCGAGCGGCAAGACATCATTTGTGTTTGACCACCCATCTCCATCGATGTCGGGGCATCCGTATACATCTCCAGTTGATTCACCATAGGTATCTGGACAAGCGTCTACGATGCCATCACCTACGTCAGTGGTATTGAATCCATCTTGGTCGAGGTCATTTGCCCATAGATCCCAGTAGTTTGTGATATTGAAAGATTGACCGACAACGAGGTTATTGCTTTCATTCTCTTCTTCTACATTCATATCGGGGTCAATCTCAAGTTGACAGGTGTAGATATCAGAAGATGTCTCCTCAGGAATCTCTATGACACTGCTTCCCGATTCCATATTTGCATTCATTGCAGTGAAATTTACTGTTCCAGAATACAGATTCAGTACGCTGTCCCCCATAGAGTCAATCAAGTCCACCGAGATATTCACTGGTTCCTCATGAACGCCATCAATGTTGGAGACTTCCCATCCAATCGATGCTTCGTCTCCACTGATGAGGTCGATGGGGCATGAGACTGCGACTGCCCAGAAATCAGGTAATGCCGCAGCAGTAGTGGTTACAGTGAGGTTGTAGAATCCTTCGTGTCCATTAGCACCGATGACGACGCGGTAGTCTGAATCGGTACCTTCTCTTTCTGTATCCATGGTTCCCCAGTTCATCTCGGAAGTTGTATTGTCCCAACTATCGATGAAGTTGCTTCCTTCATAGAGTGATATCATGAAATTGGTGTCGAGTCCCTGTGTGAAAGTAATGACAACATTCTGTCGATCAGTCAATCCAAACCCATAGGCATCAGCAACATCATCTGAATCCATGCACCCCATTCCGGATTGCATTGGATTATCACCAAGTTCAGTTGGATTGGTACTGGCATCGCTAGCATCTCCAGCAAGACCTAGATCCATTTGTTCTCCACAATTGAATGCCGGAGTGATGATGTCGTTGGCATCATTGATTATCAATCGATATTCACCAGCATCAGAATATGCGCTGACTTGTAGATAGAACGTACCTCCTGCGCCATCGGTTGTCTCGACGAATTCATCATTACTCGCTGCATTGAGTCCGAAATCTATGTTCTGACCCATGGAATTCTTGAGGTAAATATCGAAATCAGCACCGGGTGCAGTAATCAAGACCGCTTCGAGATCCATTCCCGAACTCATCGTGACCTTGTAGTAGTCATCAGTATCAGCATTATTTTCTACACAACCAATGACTTCTACTGATGGGTCAGTGCCTAGGTCATAGGCATTGTTGGCATCATTTCCAGCATCACCGCCTGATAAGGCATCGTTCTGTGAAGATGGGCATGAAGTGGGATAGTTCCCTACAGTAATCATGTCTTCAGCCATGCCTTCGTTATCTTCCTCATTCTTCTCATCTAGAGTTTCATCTTCATCTACCAACATCATCAGGGAATAATTGCCTTCGATAATATCGCTTGGTATGACTCCATTGACCTGAACACTCTGAGTTTGATTGACACCTAGACTTGAGATGGTGGTGTTTCCTATCTCATGGTCATGCTTGGACCAGTCATTACTGACCGATAGCCATGCTGAGACCTTAGTGCTGTTGCTTAGGTCCAGATTGCCATTGTTACCAAGGATTCCAGAGATGGTTATCATGTCTCCAGGATTGGAGCTCAGAGGTCCACTTACTTCCTCAAAGTAGAGATTGGTCTTAGGTACGCTGTAATTGGTCCATACGTCTAATGTGTAGTTCCCAACACCATCAGAGTGAGTGATGTTGAGATAGAATGTGCCGCCGGTGGCATCGTAGTCAGTTGAGCCTTCGGAGGAGATTTCCTTGACCGTGGTGTTGAAGGAATAATCCCAATCTACATAGGTTCCGTTGAATGAATGTAAATCGAGATAGGATCGGTCGTTTCCAGTGGTGGTAATTATAGCGAACAAGTTGTAATTGTGGGGGACATCAAAGCGGAAGTTGTCATTTCCATCATTTCCGTCCATGCAACCGTTCAAGGTTCCGGTGTAATTGTCGCCAGTCACCACAGAGACGTCTGACCAATTGGCAGGTGCATCATCACCCAAGCCGCCATCATCTTGACCATTGGTGTGCAGATCTTCACATGCCATTCCTATGGTCATCTTATCAGGACTAGCCATGTAATTGTTTGATTCATTTCCTTCAGTCACATTTCCATAACCATCTGGCCAGATTATCCAATGATACGAGCCATCGGCCAGATTTGAAGGAAGAGTCACGTTGGCGGTGTGGGTCAAACTACCATTAGGTGCTATGTTGGAATGGGTTTCTGAATGCGATAGCAATGTATCCGTCCAACCGGAATAGGTTTCATCTTCAGAGAGGATGAATGCAACGTCGAAAGTAGAACTGTTGTCATCTCCGATATTGTCAATCGTGTAGGTCACACTTACCGTATCACTTGCATTGGCCCGTGCCGGTGCAAGTACTGAGGTGGCCGTCAGGTCAGGAGTTGGAGGAGAATCATTGGTCCAGGTTCTCAAGGTGTAGGTTCCATCCCCAGACCATTGGTGCAGACGTATGTAGTAGGTTCCTGCAACTCCAGATATTGAACTACCGATGCTGGTGACTTTCTCCAGTGGGTCATTGTATTCGGAATAGTCTTCGAAAGACTGAGTGCTGTCATCCCAGAGATAAAGGTCAAAATCCATACTTGCTGGAACTACCAACTCAACATCGATATCTTTGCCTGAGGTATAGGAGAATGAATACCAATCGGAAGTATCAGTCGCATCCATACATCCCGTTTTGCTGGTAGTAGGGTTCTGGCCTAGAGGCCTTGACGTGTTCGATGTATTTCCAGCATCCCCAGCAACTCCAGCGTCTGATTGGATCGTCGGACAGGGGGCTCTTCCTCCTGCGGATTCAACAATCCTGATTCCGGGTAATTCTGTAATCATGTCTTCAGAAATTTCAGGTTCTTCTGAGAATTCAATACCTAATGTTTCCTCGAAAACCGGGGATATTTGATTTGCCACCAGTGGTGAAAATGCTGTAGTAATGAATAGGATTCCAATCAATAATCGAATACGCATGGCCATGCCTCTATGTTATTGGGGCATTATTGAAGCATATCAATGTAAGGTGTCAGTGCTACCGCCTCCGTAGGAGGCGTAAGGAGCCTGCGGAGGGACTCGAACCCTCGGCCTGCGGATTACAAATCCGCCGCACTACCAGCTATGCTACACAGGCGATGGTCCGTCGCAGCGTGGGCCGTTCTTGAATGAACCGGAGTTGCGGTAGGGTCAATAGTCGTATTCAAGTCGGAATCTTTGGCGAGGGCGATGGCAGCAGAGCGTCTCGATGGCAAAGCCTGTGCTGCAGAAGTTGAATCTACGCTCGTGCCACGTATTGAGGCACTCAATTCAAGGGGAGTAGAGCCTCATCTTGTGGTCATTATTGTTGGAGATGACCCTGCCAGCAAGGTCTATGTGTCTGCAAAACAATCAGCCTGTGAACGTCTTGGCATCAAATCAACTAGATATTCACTGGCTGCCGATATTGAAGAGAGTGAACTCATTTCATTGATTCATACTTTGAATGAAGATACAAACGTCCATGGGGTTCTGATTCAATCCCCATTACCTTCCGGCATGGATGAGATTAGACTGACAGAATTGGTTGATCCGAGCAAGGATGTTGATGGATTTCATCCTCACAATCTTGGGAGGTTGGTTCAAGGCAGGACTGATGGATTACTGCCGTGTACACCCTCAGGGATTATTCGCATGTTGGATTGGAAAGGAGTTGAACTGGCTGGAAAAAGAGCAGTGGTTATTGGACGTAGCAGAATTGTTGGTATGCCTCTATCATTGATGTTGGCCGCCCGAGGCTGCGATGCTACAGTTACTATCGTGCATAGCAGGACCAAGGATATTGAATCGATATGTAGTGATGCAGAAATCTTGATCGCTGCAGTCGGGAGTCCCGGACTTGTCAAATCCGAATGGGTGAAACAGGATTCTGTGGTCATAGATGTGGGAGTGAACAGGGTTTCGGATTCGAGTAATGAACGAGGCTGGTCATTGATGGGAGATGTCGATTCAGAAGTGTCTGAGAGAGCGGCTTTTCTTTCGCCGGTCCCAGGTGGTGTTGGACCAATGACGATAGCCATGTTGATGTCGAATACTGTTCTTGCAGCAGAAAAAATTGAGCCGAAATGAAGAATC
>CAXRJY010000159.1:0-5941 GCA_964230915.1 Candidatus Poseidoniaceae archaeon
TGATAGTGAAGACCTCGACGATGACGATGATGGTAAGGACGATTCCAAGGATGATTGTCCGCGAGGTGCAAATGATTGGGAATCGACCACCATGACCGATAGGGATGCTGATGGGTGTCGTGATAATGACGAAGATATGGATGATGATGGAGACGGCATTGAGGATGAAGTTGACCTGTGCCCTCTCGGTTTGACTCAATGGGTCTCGAATGAACAGACAGATGCAGATGGAGACGGTTGCAAGGATGGTGACGAGGCACCGGATGACCCTGAGAAGGAAGTGCAGGTTGGTACCTTCATGGAACGCCTTGCAGGCGGTGATTTAGATGCCATAGGCATCATATTGGCAGTTATCTTGCCGGTGACTGGTATCAGTATCTCAATCATGTTGAGAAAGAGAAAGACTGCTATGGTCCAGACAATAGGGCGCAGGATAAATCTAAGTGAATTGGAGGCCGAACTCGATGAGATAAAGGAGAATCTGATGGAATTGGTGACCAAGGACAGCATCAGTCAGGCTCAGTATGATATTCTCAAGGCAAAACTTGAGGACCGAAGATCAGCATTGCATTCCATGGCATTCACCGCTCAGACGGGTGTGATGGCAGCTACGACTCAAGTCTCAGTGCCGAGCCCCGCACAAAGCGGGTATGTTGGACAGGACGGTTACGAATGGCTTGATCACGGTGGCCGCAAGTGGTATCGTATCGCTGGTTCAGGCGGACAGTGGGCCGAATGGCAGCAGTGATTTGCTCAAGTGCTCTGAGTTTCTCGTAGCATCAGTAATTTGCCTTCTGAAATACTGATTCTTGCCGTTTTCCCCATCCCTGTATTGTGTAATCCAAGACTGGAGAACTCCATTTTTTCATGCTCCATTTCATACTTCAATCCGTGAATTGTGAGTCCCTTGACTTGACCGATTGCGAAGAGGCTGACAATCGCTCTTCTTGGGCAATGAAATTCACACTCTCCAGAGATTGCGTTCGCTTGCCAATCCTGAAGGTGTAGAATCGTGTTTGGAGAGGGCGATTCAAAGAGCGCCGCGTATGCGGCCATCGCATGGTCTGGACGACCTCCTTCAACGCCTACGATATCGATTCTAACATCACCATCGAATCTATCATCTTCAGCCACCCAGTGCAGCGCTTTGACGAGATCGGAATCGTTTTGCCAGGGCATGTTGATGACTTCGGCATTCGGATGTTCTGAGACATCCTTGACGACGAGAGAATCCATGTCCCCCAGAATGACGTCAGCAGCGATTCCTCGCGTTGCCATTTTCTCAGCACCTGCATCTGCAGCGATGGTGAAATCTGCAGCATTGATCAATGGTTTCCAAGTGGCTTCGTCCGGCCATTCCCCAGCCGCCCCAATCAGCACTCTCTCCATTATCTTGAGCGGGTAGGTCACAGTGCATCAAGATGCGGTTTAAGAGGCCGTAGGCCTCTATATCCCGTGCACGTGTATACGCCGCTCTATGAGCGGCGGTGCGATACTATGCTCCACAGGCTTCATCAGTGTCGGAATTGTCGAGAGCCAATGTGTACCGCAAGTCACCTTCTTCGACTTCTCGGTCACTGATGCTTATTCTGCTTATGCTCATCGCCCCTCTTTCATCCATGCAATTCGATTCCACAGAGGTTTTGGATTCTGAAATTACTATCGCTTCGAGCATTACATTCAGCCAAGGAAGCGGAGATGAATTGATTGGCGATACCCTGACTCTGAACAACAGCGATTGGACTGTCAGAGCCGAAAGAGGATTTGATGATTGGAGTGCTACGCTGATAGAAAATGGCTCAAATTCTACCGGCGAGAAGATGATCATCGTTGATGACCTTGGACGCATGCATGGCTGTTGGAGCGAGGGGAGTAATGGAATCTGGATGTTCAAGACCGAGCACGATGGGAATCTGACTACTCAACAGGTTGACAATACCAGCGCCATGGACGGGTGTGCACTCGCAATCGATGCTCAAGATAATCTATTCATCACTTGGGCTGATTCCCAAGGTGAACTTCATCTTTCAAGAGAAGCAAAAAAGGGAGCCATGAATTTTGGTCGCACCTTCTTGACCAGAGCACTGATTGATTCAGAAGTGATGATGCCCCTCAACATCGGTTTCACCGATGGCAAGAGAGCAACCATCGTATGGAAATCCGCTGAAGATTCAACATTGTGGGCAACAAACCACACTGGAACCTACTGGATGACTCGTCAGGTTGTTTCAGAGCCCGTGGGTGTTGACATCGAGATAATCACTGATTCGGATGGCGTATTGAATGTGGCATACACTTCTGGTAATGATGTACGAATTCTACGTTTCAATGAGACCTTCCATGATGACATAGTTCTACTGCGAGCAGATTCGGACATGACATCATCCAGACTTGGATTTACTCTCGACGCGTATGGTAATCCGCAGGTCGCATATGAAGGAGAAGATGGTGTCATGATTCTGCGCAGCCTTTCGGGACAATCGACTGGAAGAGTGGAACCGGTGCCAGTCTCTACTGTCAATCTCACAGACATGGATTACGATGAACCGCCAACCTTGATTTCAAATGCTGATTTTGATGGTGACGGTACAACTGAATTGGTTATCGCTAATCCCCTCTCTGGGAATGGCGCTGGTTCAATTGTCGTTTATCCAGGTACTCGCAATCGCTCCACACTTTCAGAATCTCCAGATGCATGGTATCTGAATGGTTCATCAGGTGAAGGCTTGGGAATGGGAGTTGCTGCTGGTGATTTCGATGGCGATGGGACTGATGACCTTGCAGTTGGAGTTCCATACCGTGGAAATAATTCCACCATGGTTGGTTATGTAGAATTGTATCTTGGATCCACATCCGGTCTTGCAACCACCCCACATTGGAATTGGACACTCAATGAAACTGAAGCCTTCACCGCTTCTTATCTTGCAAGTGGAGGAGATATTGACGATGATGGCGATGATGAGTTGTTCATCGTCAGCAGCAATTACACTTCTCCGATTCCTGATTGCAAGGGGCGAGTAGACATGTTCCTTGGTTCCTCTTCTTGGGGACAGATTCCAGATTGGACCTTGAATGGTTCAACGATAGACGCAGTTTTGGGAATCGCTATTGCTGGTAGTGGTGATGTCAATGGAGATGGATACGATGATGTTGCCATCAGTTCGTCTGGGACCAGAGACCTCCCAATAGGATACAGTACTGTCGAGATATTCTTTGGAAGCGCCTCAGGATTTTCCGCAAATACTGGCCATCGAATCGAACAGAATGTGCAGGGTAAGTTATTCGGTCATGAACTTGCATGGGTGGACCTTGATGGTAATGGATATGATGAGTTAGTCGTGGGTGAGCCATTCAATGGTTCTGCGTATCAATCGGGTAATATCTGGATATTCAATGGCACAATTTCTGGTCTTGAATTACCAGATCCATTGACAACTCTTTCCAGCAATCTCGCTAATGACCAGTTCGGCTCAGTGTTTGAATCAGCAGGCGATGTGAATGAAGATGGCTTTGAGGACCTATTGGTATCTCACAGAGGAGTTGGGAAAATAGGAAGCCTGTCTCTGTATCTTGGCTCGCAATTCGGTATTCTCACAACTTCTCAGACTTTGGCTCAAGGTAGTGAAGGAGGAGACATGGTTGCTGCCGCAATCTCAACTGGAGGCGACTATGATGACGATGGGATGTCAGAGATAGTGGTTCTTGAGTTTGATAACATCCTAACCAGCAATGATGGCTGGGTCAATCTTCTGACCGAGAGGGATTGGGCCACTGCATCTCTAGGATATGAAGAGATATCAATTTCTGATATCGAGATAGGTTCTTCATTCAGTGGTGTCATCAATATTCTAATCGAATCAGCACTTGCAGAACCTCCACTGCTTCTACAATACATGGATGATGGTACACCAGAGGGGCAATGGTTGGAACGCAGTTTTGAGTCGTTCAATTCTCCCAGTATGGCTACTTTGGTCAGTGGTGCGGTAGTGTTGTTCGCTCATGACGACGATGATTCAATCACACTTCTCTCCCATAGTAGCAAGCAACTTGTTGAACAGACGACGATAACGACGGGTAATATTGGCGCATGGGTAGATATCGAAATCGATGGATTGAACCATCCTTCAATCATGCATGCCAGAGTGGATACCTCTGAGATATATTGGACCCGAGCCAGTTCTGGAGGTTGGTCTACCTCCTTGGTCATAGGCAGTGTTGACCTTGATGCACCAATGACACAATTGATCGATGATGATAACAAAAAATGGGTCATCTATCGAGATAGCACGGATTCTTCACTCAACGCGATGCATCGCCCATTGAATTCATGGAACAGCAATATTCTGGTGAGTGACGGATTGGCAGTATCTGATGAGCACTCAGCGATTCTGCTTTCTAACGATAGTCTTGCAGTTCTTTCAGTAGTTGATGACGAAGGTAATGACTCACTCAACCTAACTATTCTGAATGGCTCGTCGCTCAGTACTGAATCTCTCAATGCAACACCTAACCGTGATGCTCATTTCGCATTGTTGGACCATGGAGGCATGATTCATGCAATCTGGCAGAACGCAACTGACGGGGAATGCGTTGGAATGAGTAGAGCTTCCAATGGAACAAACTGGAGTCGCGATTGGTCATGGTTCCCGAATGTAACGGTTGACGCGCCCCTGCTGGTGTTCGATGATACAACTTCACCCGGTGTTGTCTGTTCAGGCGGTTCTGGAGGAACTGATATTTTGGTAGACCTGACAGATTCCACTAACAGCCAGTATGACATTGAGAGTGATGGAAGCGGAATCAGAAGTGTTGTCGTTGATAACGAAATGAAATACTTGGTTATTGAGAGTTCAGCGAATGGCGGCGGTCTAGTATTACGTTCTGAAGATTCACAACCAGCAATGCAATTCACAACACCTATTTCCGGAATATCTGTTGACCATGCTGACATTGCAGTTTCTCCTGATGGTGTTCTTCATCTCGCCTTCCAAGAGAGCACGGGTCTTGATCTAGTGTTGATGAGATTACTTCCAGATTCAGATGGAGACCGCATCCCTGATACTCTTGATGGCATGCCTACAGTTTCTGGTCAGTGGGAAGATTCCGATGGAGATGGATATGGAGATAATCCTGATGGCCCTGGCTACGATGATTGCTTGAGTACATCGGGAACCAGCATCGTCGCCATGGTAGGTTGCCTTGATTTTGATAAGGATTTGCTAGAATACACCTCAGACCAATGCTCTGGTGACAAAGGATTCTCTTACTTCGATAGATTAGGTTGTCCAGATTATGACAGGGATGGTTGGTCGAACAATGATGAGAATTGGTTTGGAGGAGACCAGTTTATGTTCAATTGGAAACAGACGAGAGATTCTGATGGCGATTCACGTGGCGATAACAGTGGTCCGGATTGTTGTATGACATTTTGGCCAGATACCAATCACACTGAGAATCATGCACCCGATATCTTCCCTCACAACAAGCATCAGTGGGTTGATCAAGACGGCGATGGTTTTGGCGACAACTATACTCATTCTTCAGGAGATGATTGTGTAACGATTTACGGCCTATCCTCTCAAGATAGAAATGGTTGTCCAGATAGTGATGGTGATGGATATTCAGACCCTGGAGAATTCGGAGGCACACATTGGGATGTCGAGAACGGTGCTGATGCCTTTGTTAATGAAGGCACTCAATGGAACGACACTGATGGCGATGGATATGGTGATAATTCTGAACCAGGGGCGATAGAACCCGATCACTTCCCTGATAATCCAAGTGCTGCCAATGATACCGACCTTGATGGCTTTCCAAACAACTGGACTGCACAATACAATGGCTCCAATTCTGAAGGTTTGGTACTGGATGCATGTCCAAATGATTGGGGTAATGCAACAGAGGATATGCCGGGTTGTCCAGATCGAGATGGTGATGGTTA
>CAXRJY010000160.1:0-12533 GCA_964230915.1 Candidatus Poseidoniaceae archaeon
CCTTGTTCGTTCTTTGTCGGGCTCTTTTCTATTGTCTTCATTATTTTCACCTTTCAGTATTTTCTCCACTTCATATCACATATATGAGTGTTAAGCCGCCAATGGCGTGTATTTAACTCACAATGCATGGAATATAATTCATTATGCATAAGTACCTCCGTCCAATGCTATGCTGAGTGGAATCCGGAAAGCGCCAACCTCATCTGGAGTAAGACTGGTTATCAGTGGACTTGCATCGCATGTGAAACTGGGAGGCATCCATGGCCGGACCAGTATATCCCTGTGTGTTTCCATGCTTTTATTACGAACTCTAACCACACAAGTGACCTCTCCCTGCCTCACCTCATATGCGGACATGACAGAAAGTCTGCGGGCCAAAGGTGGACGTTCCATTCCAAGTGGACTGTTGGGGACCAGATGGAATCGGAGATGTACATATCCGCCAGGTGGAAGTTTGGGTAAGTCTACATTTTCGGGTTCTGCACTCCAGCCCCTTGGAACAGGTGCTTTCAATCTCATTGGCGGTAATGGCCTTCTACCATCGTTCAGCAATCTAACCAACAACACGCCATGATCGCCGCCAGCAGGCCATCGACTCTCAACTCCAAGCCAGAAGGTACGGAACAAGAATGGATTCAGAGTTGAAGTCTCTCCGCCAGCGATATCGCCAATCAATCCCTCAACAAGTCCAGCAGCATCCTCCATCTCGCCACCCTCGGCGTGGGCTGAAACATTTCGTAACTTCCGCAATACCGCCTCGAGTTCATTCTCTGCAACAGTCTTCTCCTGTAACAATCTATGCAGGATTGCAATGTTCCTGCGAAGATATTGAACGTCCTTCTCCATCTGATTCATTCGTCGGTCAGCACGGCGAATACTCTTTCTTGCCCCAAGCAAGTTATGATTCTCCAACATTTCACGAGCGTCTCTAAGGGATTCATCAATACTCATTGCGGATTCATCATCATCCAAAACTCCGAAGATGGTCTGTTCCAACTGACGAGAACCTTGCAACAACTTGTCTGCAGTTGCCTGTGATGCAGCGATAGCCTTCCTTGCTCTCTCGATATCTGCTGTGGTGAAATCATCTTCCGTCTCATTTTCAGTTGCATTGGGGTCAGCTGCCATACTTCCCCCACTGAATGCCATCCTGTCATCTTCAATGGTTGTTGATTTCTCCGTGCTTGAAGACGGCTGTGCCGCAGGAGGGTCTCCATAGCCTCCTCCATAATTATCTTCAGACATCAATCTCCACCTCCTTCTGCTGGCTCTTCATTCAATATCGATGTCAAATCAAGACCTGTGCGTGCCAATTCAGTCAGCAACCTCGCTGGATCGCCAAGTTCTTCCTGCAATCTATCTGACCTTGCACCAATTTCTATCATCTTGGAATATATGGAACCGTACGTAGCTTCAGCGGCACGAATAATGAACCAAACTCCACCAATGACTATTCCGAGATATACTGCTAACATACTGATGTTAATAGGATCTGGATTCAATCGCGGAGGGAATCCAAGAATCAGAATCATGGTGCCGAGAACTGGAACTGAGAGAATGCGCGTCAATTGCCTTCGAGAATCCTTCAATGCAGAGAAATGATCAGTGTAAATCGTTGTTTGTCCCTGCTTGGCACGCTGATAGTCTTCATGCACTAACTGGAATTCCTCTCCTGAACGCCAGGCTATCCATAATATCCACAATGCTCCCAACACAAGCCAGGTGAAACTGAACCACATGGAGAATGAGCCTTCAAACAATGCTCCCATATGGAATGCAAGTCCTGAAGTCAGCGCTCCAGTGAAAGCAGCCCCTTGCAGGAACTTCTCACTCTGGCCTCCGAGCCTGATCAGAATCCCAGTCAAAATCAGGAATAGAGCGAATCCAATTACTGTAATAGCCGAATGTGGGGACCAAGAAACGACAGCACTCTCATATTCAATCGAATCGTCCTCGAGTTCATTTCCTGAAGCCAGTTGTGCATCCACATATGCACTACATGTAATGTCAGCAGAATGCTCCCACCAATCCAATCTCTGCAAGGCAACATCCCATTCCAGAGTCATTTCTTCTTGTGGAGGCAATATCAGAATCTGCTGAGTCTCATCACCAACCACAGATACACCTTGGTCGCAAGACAGAGTCACTTCAACTCCAACTGCAGAAGCGGTTCCAGAATTTATCAGATCAACCAGTATAGTGACCTCGGTATCCTCTATCACCGATTCACCAGAACTAAGACGCAGATTAGAAAGACCCGGATTGGCAGTATTGATGATTTTGAAACCGAAAGTGGCTTCGGTATAGACGGTATGATTCTCATGCTCATCGGAGTTATACAATCTGAAGGTCATATTCCAACCGTCATCTGCCACAAGATATGGATGGACTGGAGTCCCAATCATGACTTGTATGGACTGTTCCACCCAAGGCATAGCTCCGGGTAGCATGATTCCTGTTCCTGAACCTGAACTACCACATTCCGGACTCATATCCAGAGGATAGGAATCGACACCAACTTTCAGCGTGAAGGTCCAGTCGTCGAAACCGGGGTCAGTCAACGGAGTTGAGTTGATTAGTCGCTGGACCTCACACAATTCAATCTCATAGATGCCCATCCCTTCACTAGACAATGGAATATGGGACCACTCAATGAACTGAGTCACAGTTCCAACTCCATCGGATGGAGGTTGAAATGCAGAAGCTTCGCCATCAGAGAACATACGGGACATCTGAAGATTCGATGACATGAGAGAAGAGCCTGTGACATCCGGATCCAATGGACGCACTTCAACAATCAATTCTCCTGCCAACAACAGGTCGGGTTCAAGATCCACAGCAGTGATTCTCAGGTTGAATGGAACCCAGACCCCGACTGGTAGGTTAAGAGTAGAGGGGGCACCAATATCCAGTTCCCAAGCCTGTTGAACACCTGCCCCGCCTGGTCTGACTATTGAATAAATCAATTCCACCGTTACATCTTTGTTACCTGTGTTCATTACTTCGGAATTATACTCCCAAGTTCCAAAACGGTCGAAATAAGCTTCTGAATCCCAATCGCGGAACTCCATCACGAATATCGCTGCAACGGTCAATTCGGCATTGGCAGTTCCAACAACCTCCTCTGAAACAACATCTTGTGCAGTCAGATACAAAGTATGAGATGCACCGTCATCCAAACCACCTGATGCATCTAACGGGGGAGCGACGATAGTGAGCGTCACATTCATCTCATCACCCTGTGCCAATGAGAATTCAGTTTCTTCTAGAACTGTTGTCCAAGAAGCAGAATTACTTTCAATCAAAGTAAAATTCTGGAACAAGTTTCCAGTATTGTTGAGATTCACAGTAAGAGTAAGGTTTTCTCCTGGAATAACATCAGGTGCTGCAGGTATTGTGATTCTGATTCCCTTTGACGCATTGATTGAGACATTCACCAGTACCGATTGATTTTCGCCCGTTGGTGTAGTCACGTGTAATCTAGCATAGTGGTAATAATCACTGCTGGCATCGGAAGCAGGAGTTACGCGTATTTTGACACTGGCACTATATCCTGCCCCAATTGTGATGTCATCAGAACCGTCGATGAAGAAAGCAACATCTCCAGATTCACTGATATCGAGCCACAATCCATACGTGGTCAACACGTTCCCTGTATTCTCGATATACACTCTGGCGAATGGGGGAGTATCAGACAAACCAACATCCAGTTTGATTTCTTCAACCGAGAGATTGACACTTACCTTTTCTTCTGTGATGAACATTACCTCAGAAGTGGTCAATAAATCACCTGTAGCGACATCCATGACTACCAAAGTGAGGGAGTGAGACACTCCTGCTGGAGAATTGGATGGAATAGTTACATTGATGTCAAACGATTCAATTTCATCACCCGTTATGGTTGGGTGAGTTAACATCTCAGGCTTGATATCATTGATCTGCAGACTAGTTGCACCTGAACCGATTCCAACATCCCACTCCACAGGATAACCAGGCTGCAAAGAAATAAGGTATGAGGAGATATCATTTCCAGTATTGGTGATGTTCAAAGCAAATACTGACTCATTACCTGGAACTAGTTTCAATTCGTTCACATCCTCCAATTCAGCGGAAGTGATTCGCGGAATCTCAACAGTCACTGTTCGAGTTACTGAGGCAGCGTTCACGTTGGCTGCTGCTTGGGCAACTGATATGGTAGGACTTGCTATGATTGGAATTGATAATGTTCCCGCAAGAGGAAGTAAGTCTGAAGGCCCTAGAATACCCAGTGAAGCCGATTCGGTCTCACCAAGTGCCAATGTAGTGGAATTTATCGAAGTAGAAGCATCCCATCTTGCTGCTTCATTAGCGCCTCCACTCGATAGCGGAGTGAAGGATATAGTACCAACACTGATTGCAACGCCGACAGCGTCATTTGGACCATTCACGAGATTATGAACCACTTCAACCTCCATATCGACGAATAACTCAATTCCTGTACTACCTAATGCTGCTAACACCTGTTGCTCATTCAACTCGATGTGCAACAACTCAAGACCTGGGTCAACTATGATTGTCGGCTGAACTGAAAGTTGCTCAGATACAGTAGTCGAGATTCCGCCCACAGATGGTGAAGCCTCAAGCCATAGGCCTAGAGTCTCTCCGTCTCTCAATCTGCTGCTAGGATCAAGGGGGTTCTGCAAAGAGGGTGATGTCACCAATGCAGATACAGTTCTGCTTTCTCCAACCGGAATGATATCTGTTTCAGTTGCACTCAACCCAACTTCCCAGCCATTGGCTGTTGAAGAAAAGCCCGATTCAAGAACAAAGGAACTAGGGACGTTCCCTGTATTATGTATGGTGAAAGACACTGCCGCTGAAGAGCCCGGAATAATCGGTGTGAAATGAACTGCATCTGCACCAGGAGTGAAGGTAATATCAGGTGCAATTGTATATCCAGTACCCGCATTATCAATGCTTACACTGGCGACTGAACCATCTCCAGCCATTACTGCAGTTGCTGCTGCACCAGCACCATCGCCCCCATTGAAGGATATTGTCGGAGCGACTTCAACACCAGATGAATCAAAGTGATTGGTTCCGGGTGAAATGATGATGACTCCGCCTATTCCTCCACTTCCATCCAACCAGACAACACCGGTTGTATCCATATGTGGAGCCTCGAGCACAGCACGGTAGAGATCGCCTGCCATCACCTTGCTCGTAGCAGATAGTGTGTATGCGGCCTCTGTACTTGTTAACTGTAGGTCAACCTGTTCGACCGCTGACCTTGATGCGTCTTCTGGAACCGATACTGGTACTACTACTGACAACATACCATTGCTATTTACCACAGGAGTTGTGCCTCCATCTTGTGTGAGATCGGCCCACCCCGATGAAGAGGTCAGGCCTATATCGAAACTATCTGCGGCATTTCCTATGTTTCGAATCACAAAGGTAAGTTGAGTGGTGTCGCCAGGTTGTGTTGAACGGTCGGCCGGCGCACTCAACAATGCATTATACGGTGAAAATGTGATGTTTCTTGCTGCAACCACAGATACTACATCGTCAGAACCTGTTCCATTGAACAGGGCATCGACATCCATAATCCAAGCGCCATCAAAGCTTGATACATCAACATCTATCTGAATTCCACTGGCTTGTGAAATACTGGTCAGAGTTCCAGGATTCAAGGAAATTCCCGCCGAATGATACTCATGTGTGTCACTACCATCAGAAAAATTGGTCAACGTCACTCTCATGGTGGCTGTCACTGGAATCACGCCAATATTTCTGACACTGGATTGGATTGTCAGTGTAGTATCAGAGAAACGTACATCAGAATCTCCTGGCGATGGTTCGGGGGTGTCATGACTAGATACCTCGCCACTTTGGAAGTTGGATACAGAGAAATCCAATGTGCCCTGATCATTCAAAGAATTAGGGTCTCCATCAGAATTGACGACCGCCTTCAATCTCTGTGAAACTCCTAACTGTGCATTCCAGTTGAACAGTAATGCGGAAGATGAATCTCCTGGCTGAACTGCTGAAAGGATCAGGGAATCAATCAGATTATTCGGAGAAGCCGTACTTCCATTGGTCAAGACAACCGTTCCTCCTGCAGCAGCGGTACCTACATTCCTGACGGTGACCGAAACCACGTGCGAACCTGGAGCGAGTACTATTCCTGAGCCTGAATCTATGGAACCTCCACTGGATATGGTAAGTGAAACCACTTCAAGGTCAGGAGTACCTACTCTAGCCGAGGTCGCTTCAGCCTCAAGTGGAGCAAAAGCGAGAAACATTGGCATGAGTAACAATGCGAACATAAGCACTGCACGATTACTCTCAGCTCTCATCTGCAGTACCCTCCTTCTTCGGCATGGTGAATCTCTGGACATCCACCTTCTTGCCCTGCCTCCTCCACTGCGCCATCAACTGATTCAGTAATGTGTCGTGAATCGAATCGGGAATCCCGAGTCTTCTACGCTCTTCCCAAAGAAGCAATTGCTCAGTGCGGGTAAGTATCCCATCCTTCAAGTATAGTTCCAAAGTTTTCCGATATGCATCTCTATCACTGATGGCATAGACGATTGTATCCCCAGGAATCGTATCTGCTTTGGCTTGGATCTGATTGCCTAGAGTAAGGGCATCATCATAGGTCAGATTGCGGCTATCGACCTCGGACTGAATGTTGCTTGCAATCTCTTGAAGCCTGAAATGAGTGGTGGATTTGTGGATTTGGCGGAGAATCTTCCGCATCCGTCGTGACATCCGAGCCTCCGCCATAATGTGCTTAGATTACCGCGGGATTATGAACCCTTTTACGTAAATTGGCCAAAATAACCCTTTTTGCATTAGATATGATGCACAATGCATAGATTGGTGAATGAAACTTTTGACAAGGCTTGACATACCCGAACGCATGCGCACACCATGGCAAGCAAAGCGACTACTCTGGAAGTGGGAACAAAGGCTCCAATATTCACCGCCCTTGACTCAGATGGAAACGAATACGACCTAGAAACAATGAATGCTGATGGCAAACATGTCATCCTCTATTTCTATCCGAAAGACAACACCCCTGGATGTACAGTTCAAGCCTGTGACTTCAGAGACGACATGGGCAATTTAGCATCCTCTGGTTTCATCGTCCTAGGTGTTTCCAAAGATTCCGCCAAGAGTCATGACAAGTTCACTTCCGACCATAACCTCAACTTCCCAATATTGATGGATGAAGAACTGGAATTGCATCAAGCATTCGGAGTGTGGAGAGAGAAGATGAATTACGGCAAGACCTACATGGGGACTGCTCGTTCAACCTTCGTCATCAATCCTGATGGCGATCTCATCTGGGTAGGATACAATGTCAAGGCCAAAGGCCATGTCAACAAACTGACTCGAGAACTTGGACTTGAATGATGGTGTATCCATGTCGAGTCCATCAACTGAAACACCGGTCCAAGGACAAAGGATCGAACTCGGCGAGGGTTCAGTGGCATGGTGGCCCTGTCACATCGGCAAGGGAAGTACCTTCGGAAAAGATTGTTCAATCGGAGCACTGGCTCACATCGGCCGAGAAGTGAACATTGGCAATCGATGCCGAATACAAGGTGGCGCATACATTTCTGATGGTAGCAACATCGGAGACGAAGTTTTCATCGGCCCCAATTCGACTATCCTCAACGATAGATATCCCCCCTCTGGAGATTCAACACTTTGGAAGCCAGTCTCAGTCGCGGATGGGGCAGTGATTGGTGGTGGCGCAACTGTTGTCGCAGGAGTCAACATCGGCCGAGGTGCAGTTGTCGCAGCTGGAGCAACAGCGACAAGGGATGTACCTGCTGATGAAGTGTGGGGAGGAGTTCCCGCAACCTACATGATGAGTCGAGATGAATACGAGAAGAGGAGGGGAGCCAATGGATGAAAAGAAGAGCGTCGTGGTTGAATTCCTCAAGAAATGTGTTGATTACTCAGATGCATCAATTCTACGAAAGAGAGAACGTGGAGACCTCGACGAGATTCTTCGTTGGCAGGCATATCGAGATTTCACTGCCTTCTCCATAACTGAAGTCAAACAAGGAAACTTGGATGAATGGTTCGCAGGAGGAGTCATCGAACCTTCTGACAAGTCTGAAGCCAATATCGAGATGAGTGAATTGGAACCTGCAGTATTGGAACATCAGCAAAGGGCGATGTTACTCGATGGGTTGGTCTCTCCAAGACCTGTTTTCGTAGCCGCTACCTGTAGTGACGATGGAATCCACAACCTCTCGTTACTATCGACTGTCTCAGTAGCATCCAACAGTCCTGCATTACTCACATGTTCCCTGTCACAAGACAGGGATGGTAGACCACGCGACACTCTGGTCAACTTGAGGCAGAATCGAAAGGTCACCTTGCATCTTCTACCTGCCACTTTGGAGGCTACTGCCGTGGCTGAAGCGGCTGCCAAACCACTTCCAAGAGAAGAATCCGAATGGGATTTGATCGGTTTCAAGCCTCCATTGCTTCCAGGATCAATCGCATCATTAGATTGTGAAATGGTGGATGAACATCCACTTCCAGGGGCAGTTGCCAAACTCTGTGTTCTAGCATTGAAGAAGGTGCATGTTCCAGACAAACTCGGTAAAGCCCTGATGAACGGAGGGAAAACAGAGACTCTCTACCAGCATGGATGGTGCCATCTGCATCCCAGTGACGATGATTGGAGTCACCTTATCCATTGATTCGCATATCGATTGCTTGCCAAGTCCTCTGCAATCCATCTTGCAAGTTGGTCCATGGTTGCCAACCGAGTTGTTGTTCAGCATCAGAGATGTCAGGACAACGTCTATCGCTGTCTCCGGGATATCCTTTGCTGCGTTCAATCACAATCTCCTTGCCACTGATCTTGATGATCATTTTCGCTAATTCTGCAATGCTGGTCTCTTCAGGCCAACCAATGTTCCATGTTGCACCAGATAATCTTGAGCCGTCTTTGAGTGAGTTTTCTGTCAAACCTGCCAAAAGGAAAGCCTCGGTAACATCTCCAACCCATGTGAATGATCTGGTTTGACTACCGTCACCATGTAGTTTGACCGGTCTCCCAGTAGCAACTGCATCCATGAAAATTGAAATCACCTGCCCATATTCATTACTCGGGCAACGTCCCCCATAGGCATTGAAAGGCCGTACAATCCTGCAATCCATGTCCTTTGCTCTGACAGCATGTTGGACCAGAACTTCACCGATGTATTTACTGGCACCATAACTGTGCCTTTGGTGAAGGGCAGCATCTTCGAAATGTGAATCCATAGAGACAACCATCGGTTGCTGTTCGACCACACCAAGAGCCTCGGGAGATGAAGCGAACACCAATCGGCATGCGTTCTCCTCTGCTAGAGCCAGTGCTGCGATGGTGGTGTTGACATTCACATCGATGACCATATCAGCACGTTCATGGAACCAGCGTGTACCATTGACAGCGGCGAGATGATAGATGACATCCACACCATCCAGCAAATCAGCCGCTTTTCTCAAGACTTGAAGATCTGCACAATCTCCCTTGAGAAAATGAAAATCTAGGCTGCCCTTACAATCCTCAAGGTGTTTTTGTTTTCCACGGAACAGGTCATCCACTGCAACAACTGCATGATTTCTCGCCAATAATTCCTCAACCAAGTGACTACCGAGAAAACCAGCCCCACCGGTGACCAGTACCCGCGCCATACCACCGCACCCCGCCTTGGTTCATCAAACCCTATCGAGTACGGTCAGTGTCACATTTCCGTTTTCAAGATTCAATTCAACCTCATCCCCATCATTCACCATCAAACAAGGGTCTTCATCGAAAGAATGTGCATAAGGGATATTCAGAAGAGAACAGGCGGGCATTGTCAAGGTACAGACATCGCGATTGACAACTGCCATCGGTCCAATGCCAGAATACTCCAAACCCATCAGGACATAGGGCGCAACCGTAGAACCAGAGCCCTTTGGGAATATTACGATTCGGCCATCCAAAGCCTCGCCATCCAAAGGATGACCGGGCTCTTCAATAACTCCAGTTTCACGATTCACATATCCAAGAAAAGTCAAGGGAACATCGCTGACCAATGCTTTGCCACTTACACTCCATGATTCCTGACTGGAGAGACCCCTGCCTTGGAGAGAAATATCTCCTTTTTGTGGAGTCTTGAAACTGCTATGCAATGGCTTTGAGACCTCGTCATGGACTGTTATCTCTCCTTCGACTAGAGAAGGATCGAAAGCATGAGCGACACATTCCTCAAGCCTTGCCACACTGGTCGGCATATTGTTCAGTCCACTGGTCAGATAATGCTCCGCCTTCATTGAATTCGTCAACAGGTGGTTGTAGCGAGAACGATTGTACGGAGTAACCTCAGGACAGGTGTCCTTCAATACAAGAGCGCCCGCTTCCTCCAATATATCCACAGAACCATCTGCTTTGGCCAACTCATGAATCGCTGAACTTGTGAACACCCACAATCTGTGGTCGGCGATCCTCCGCCCTATCTCCATCTGACAACGAACTGCTGCTGCTGTTGCTCTCACCTCGCCAAGACTAGCCTGCGGGCATCCAATCACCACCAAATCGACCTTTCCGCTCGGTGCCAATTGTGAATATCTCGACTCAAGGTCGCTCTCGCTGAAGACCAATTCGCCCTGCAGGTCCATGACATCTGGTTGGACACTCAATCCCTTGGCCCACAACATAGGACAACCGTGGTTAGCGGCAGCGGCGGTCAAGGCCTTGCGCTGCTCAAAGGTTGCATCTACAGCAAGACCTTCGATGTATGGCATCGGTCCAAATGGCAACTCCCATTCACTGGAGACCTGCGAGCCTATCCAATCACCTAGCACCGACCAATCCGATGCTTCAGGTAGTTCGCATTCGACTCTGACCAAGATGTTGGGAACTCTGTTCTCAGACAGATGTAGGCCCCAACGCGGAGCATAGCCAGTCAATGCGGTCGCTAAGGCAGAAAGCCCAGATTCCCTGTTGGTCACCAATGAAGTCCAAGAGTTGGAGAAACAGACAGCATTGGATTCAGCCCACGCTGCGATTCCCTCAGAGTGAGAAATTCCGCGGTCATATGGCGTGCAAGAGAGAGTTGCTTCTACTCCAAGCCGCTCGTAGGCCTGAATTATCTCGAACTGTTGTTCCAAGAAATCGGGATATTCCACACCCATCTCCTCCATCTTCTCACGGTCGCATCCTGCTGAATTCAAAGTGGTTGGAATGGAGACTTTTCCATCTCCAGAGATATCAGCCAAGAAACGCCTCAATCCGAGCCCACCCGTCAGAACTGAAACTCCACTGACATGGGCATTATCGACTTCAACGAAACCTTCTGCTGCTGCGGTATGAGCCAAGTCGACCACCAAACTGGCCGCTTTCCGCTTGGTCTCGCCATGCTCACCAGCGAGCATTCTCAACAAAGCATCTGGAGTCTCCACGAGGCTTGAGAACAGGCGCCACATGAAGAGTCCTTTCCTGAGTAATTCTGTAATGACCGGTGGTCTTGATATTGGTTGACGATATTAAAACGTCCATGTCAAAGCCTGATACCTGTGATTGTTCACCTTCGGTACCGTTCCTCGATATGCAGACAAGAGAATGGTCTTGTCAGGCCTGCGGAATGGCGCTTCCTACACGCTCAAGACCTGATCCGAATTCAGTTCAAACAGAAAGCCCTGCAAATGCTGTTCCTCCACCCCCTCCTGATGATGAAAGTGCCACAGTCCCCCCTCCTCCTCCTGATAACGAAGGAAAATATGGCAAGAAGAAGAGCATCTCAGAGTCGGCAAAGAGTAGTCGTGCAGTAGAGATGGCAACCGCTCCAAATAGGCGCATTGCAGTGGCATTTGTTCTGCTCGTCTGTGTATTGATGTCTGGCACTGCCCTCCTATGGAGTCTGAAAGAAGTGGAGACCAGCGATGCTACTGGGAAAAGAGGAGAAGAAGGAAACGAAGGTGAGAACGGATTGACAACATTGTTGTTGGTCATTTCAGAACCAGCAGGAGAAAACTGTTCCAACGGCGGCCATGCCGTAATGACTGGACTGGATGATGACAGAGATGGTGTGCTCGAGATTGATGAGGTATTGAAGACCACATTCATCTGCAATGGAACTGATGCCCATAGTTCAACCATCGGTCAACCTCTGACCGATCTGATACCTGTCGCCTCCGGAAATCTGACCTGTGAAAGTGGTGGATTAGAAATTCGAGTCGGCATAGATGATGATGGAGATGGAAATCTTTCTGTCGATGAGACCGATGCTACTGATTTCATCTGTAATGGAGTGGCAGGAAGTGATGGGGATGACGGTGTTGATGGAGATGATGGTGAATCACAGGAGATGCTGATGTCCCAAGACTCTCGTGCCACAGTTTGTGCCAATGGTCTGAGAATGAGGTTCGGTTCCGATGATGGTGCTGGAACTGCACGCGCCGATGACCTGATTCTACAGGCGGATGAAGTCCATTCACTGATGGTGTTGTGCTGGGTCGATTCGTGGAATCACAGATTCGCAGAATATTATGGA
>CAXRJY010000161.1:0-3348 GCA_964230915.1 Candidatus Poseidoniaceae archaeon
CATGTACCAATGTAAGCCAATTCCTCTCATCTGTGAAGTCATGAAGCAGTGCTTGTTGAGCATTCTGTTCAGCCCAAGCCAGATTCTCTGAACTTCTATCTTCGTCCTTGCGTGATAGTTTAACGAATTTTTCTGCCTGACTGCGGAATCTGTTCGCAAGGTTACGCCGCGGATGTTGTAACTCTGCAGCACTGTCTTCTGACACAGTTGACTGTTCTAGGCCACCCTCAAGTCTATTGCGGTCACTTGATTACAAAACACTCAGGTATTCATCATCGGTAGAACCCAGAGGAAGGGTTGCATCAAACCCAACCTTTGCAGTAGTTCCATCTGAGTTTCTAGAAGGGTCTAATGAGGAACCCTTCTGATCGCTTAGAATCACAGTATCTTTGTCCGGTTGCCACCTTGTCATCATGGCCCATTCAACCTTCACAGGATTTGAAACATCAATATCTGAATTGACAATAGTGACTTGTTTCATAGACGGATGACCTGCAAAGGCTGCATTGATGGCCATTATCGCATCGTTTTCACTTTTCGGCTCAATGGCAACCACTGCTGCCAACCATCCGCAGCCCCCCTCGCTCAGAAATACATCTACGCACTCGGTTACCTTGTTCACAGCATCCTTGATTGCAGGTGCTCTTGGAAGCCCCATCATGTTCCGGTGTTCTGCAAATCCAGGAATCAGGACATGCATCACTGGGTTCTTGGCATGATGAATGGAGTCGACCTCGATTACAGGTTCCAATCTTATGGTATCTACAGTTCCTGTAATGTCCACATATGGGCCTTCCTCAGCCAATTCAGTTGTCAATCTCGCTTGCATGATGTATTCTGCATCTGCAGGAGCCATGATTCCATTATCGAGAATGACTACGGGGAGAGATTCTCCATTCAAGCGGCGATGTAATGCTGAGGCAACTGTCAATTCATCGAGGTCATGGTCGAATGACATGGCTGCAGCAAGTAGTACCAATGGCCCAGGTGCATTCACTATGGCAATTGGTATCTCTTCCCCCTTGGCTTTGGCTTTATCGAGCATCGTTCGCAGATGCCGTGGCACCAACCTTGCGGCAAGTTTGTTCTTACCGATGATCAATTGCCTATGGTATGAGACATTTCGAACTCCTTCGTATTGTGCGATGATGATGCTTGCAGACATATAGCGGCCAGCATCCTCCGGATGGTGCCATGGAATTGGCAACCGCTCAAGGTCCACATCCATTTCAAATTCCAAAGCGCGTGAATCTTCAACCACTTTCGGCTCATCAGGATTCAACATCGCCTCAAGCATGATGTCCATCAATTCTGAGGCATCAACATTGAGTGAATCACAAAGTAGTGAACGTTCCAGTAGATTCAATGCGGCTCTATGCCCTGGTGCCTCAATGATGTTTTCAAACATCAACGGCTGATTTCCGCAATTCACAGAAGCCTCTAGGATACCATGAATACAAGAGGTTGGGGTTGCAACTTTGACCGCCTTGCTCAAGAGGTCTCTAAAGCCCATGCAGGGGCGAGTAATGAGTCCCCATTGAACATTGCGTGAGTTCGTATTGAGACGTCGCTCTGTGCAACGCAGGAGGCCGCTCTTTCCGTCATTGTCAAATAGGGGGGGCAAGTCGGCGACCTGCTTCAAACGAGGTGTATGCTTGGGTCGAGGGTTATTTGCAGGTAGAAAGATGGCGAGTGATCGTCAGAAGTTCCGCTGGTCCGACCGTAGATACAAGAAGCGTATGATCAAATCCAGAGAGAAGCACGACCCATTACGAGGATCTACTCAAGCCCGTGGAATCGTCATCGAAAAAGTGGGTATTGAAGCCAAGCAGCCAAATTCAGGAATTCGTAAGGCTGTCAAGATATCTTTAATCAAGAGCGGTAACAAATTGACCGCCTTCGCCCCAGGTGATGGAGCAATCAATTTCATTGACGAGCACGATGAAGTGATGGTAGAAGGAATCGGTGGACGCATGGGTCGTTCGTATGGAGATATTCCTGGAGTCCGATACAAGGTAATCAAAGTTAACGGAGTCAGTCTTGATGAGATGGTCCGTGGTCGAAAGGAGAAGCCGGTACGCTGAGGTGTTCTGATGTCTGATGAAGAAGAATCGGGAACTCCTGAAGAGGAGCCTGTCGTCGAGGAACCAGAGGTAGTTGAGGAAGAAATTGCTGAAGTACCAGAGCCGGTTGTTGATGAGCGTCCAATTGCAGGTATTGGCACATTGGTTTTTGGCAAGTGGGATGCATCAGAAGTTGTCTGTAGAGATCCTGGACTGGCCCCCTATGTCAATCTCAAGACAGTTGGAACTCCCCATTCAGGCGGAAGGCATGCCAATTCGTGGTTCGGTAAGACGAAACTGTCTGTTGTTGAGCGTTTCATCAACAATCTGATGCGCTCTGGTAAATATACTGGAAAGAAGATGGGTGCTATCAAGGCGTTTGAAGATGCTTTGGACAGAATCGCCGATAGAAGTGGAGCCAATCCACTACAGACATTCGTTGATGCCATCTGCAATGGGGCTCCAATGGAAGAGATCACCAGAATCAAGTTTGGAGCAGTCAGTCAACCAAAGGCTGTTGACTCCGCTCCAATGCGTAGACTAGATGTTGCGCTTCGAAATCTTGCCAAAGGCGCTCAATCAGGAACTCACAAGTCCAAGCGTACTTTGACTCAGTGTATCGTCAATGAGATTGTCAAGGCATCTGAAGGAGATGTCACTTCCTTTGCTGTATCCAAGAGAGAAGAGTTGGAGCGCATCGCTGCTTCTGCTCGATGAACAACTTCTCTTACTCAGAAACTATTCCATACCCTACGGGTATGGATGCCTTCATTAACGAGGTTCCGGTCGCCGTGGCCATCCTGAGGTGAAGCAATGGGTCGAAAAGAAGACAACATCAAAAGAGCAACAGAAGTCATGCATATTCTGCCTCAGATCAGGAATCTGTGTATTGCAGCACATATTGACCACGGGAAGACTACATTATCTGACAATCTGATTGCTGGTGCAGGGATGATGTCAGAGGAACTTGCTGGGAAGAGCAGGGTTCTCGATTTCGATGAGCAGGAGAGCGCTCGTGGCATTACTATCAATGCGGCCAGTGCTTCGATGGTACACGGTGTTGAAGGAGTGGACTACTTGATCAATCTCATCGATACCCCTGGGCACGTTGATTTCGGTGGAGACGTCACTAGGGCAATGCGCGCAGTAGATGGTTGTTTCATTCTTGCTTGTGCCGTAGAAGGCCCAATGCCTCAAACTGAAACAGTTGTCCGTCAAGCTCTGAAGGAGAAAGTGAAGCCTGTATTGTTCATCAACAAGGTTGACCGTCTCATCACTGAATTGC
>CAXRJY010000162.1:0-7666 GCA_964230915.1 Candidatus Poseidoniaceae archaeon
CGCATTACTGATACGGTTCTTGTGAATTATCTCAACCGCACCTTCTGCACCCATCACTGAAATCTGTGCGGTTGGCCAAGCAATGTTGAGGTCTGCACGTACATGTTTGGAGCCCATGACATCATATGCTCCCCCGTAGGCCTTTCTCAGAATGACGGTCATCTTTGGGACCGTTGCTTCGGAATATGCATAGAGAAGTTTGGCCCCATGCCGAATAATGCCTCCCCACTCTTGATTTGTTCCGGGCAAGAACCCTGGCACATCTACCAGCGTGATCAATGGAATATTGAATGAATCACAGAAGCGAACGAAACGGGCCGCTTTATCGCTGGCATCGATGTCTAAGCACCCAGCCAACATATTGGGTTGGTTTGCAACTACGCCAACGGTGTGACCCGTCAAGTGTCCAAAGCCCACGACAATGTTGGCAGCCCAGTCTGCTTGCACCTCGAGAAATGCTCCATCATCCAGTATTCCTTCTATTGCCAAGCGAACATCATATGGCTTGTCGAGATCTTCTGGAACCAAGTCTTTCAACGATTCACTGGCTCTATCTGCAGGGTCACTGGTTCTCTTTGAAGGTGGCTTTTCCATGTTGTTTGAAGGAAGCATGCTAACCAATTGACGGGCTAGACCCAATGCTTCTTCATCACTCTGAGCCGTGAAGTGAGAAACTCCTGACTTGCTTCCATGAGTTGAAGCCCCACCTAGGTCCTCAAACGAGACAACTTCATTTGTCACTGTCTTGATGACCTCTGGACCAGTGATGAACATATGCGCGGTCTTGTCCACCATTATCACGAAATCTGTTATGGCGGGAGAATATACTGCCCCTCCTGCACAAGGACCCATGATGACACTGATCTGTGGAATCACTCCACTCGCCCTTACATTACGAAAGAATATCTCTGCATAGGAGCCGAGGCTTGCAACCCCTTCCTGTATTCGAGCCCCACCACTATCGTTCAACCCAACAACCGGTGCTCCGGTCTTGAGCGCCATATCCAACACCTTGCAAATCTTCAGGCCATGCATTTCTCCTAGACTTCCACCATATACTGTGAAATCCTGTGCAAAGCAATAGATTGGACGACCATCTACAGTTCCATGTCCGCAAATAACTCCATCACCTGGAATCACATTCTTATCCATCTCGAAATCCTTGCACCTGTGTTCAACAAGGGCATCGATTTCTTGGAAACTACCTTCGTCGAGCATATACTCCAATCTTTCTCTTGCAGTCATCTTGCCTTTCTTGTGTTGAGCATCAACTCGTTGCTGTCCACCACCGGCTTCAGAACGCGCCTTTCGACGTCGTAAATCTTCAAGTCGCTCCCTGCTCGAGTCCATGTTCTCGCTTCGACCACAGGCCGACACCTCATATTGCTTGCCCAGCAGCCCGAAGGGCTGGATTGGGGCATTCTCGGTCGCAAGCCACTTCAATGAGAGGCTGCGCGTATCATGCCATGCAGACCCCTCTGCGCATTGTCATAGCAAAGCCAGGCCTTGACGGACACGACCGTGGAGCAAAGGTCGTTGCACGCTGTCTGAGAGATGCTGGACACGAGGTGATCTACACAGGGTTACGCCGTACACCGGAACAGATAGTTCGCACAGTCATCGATGAGGATGCAGATATGCTTGGGCTTTCATCTCTATCAGGTGCGCATGGTCATCTATTTCCAAGAACCTGTGAGTTACTCAATGAATCTGAGATGGGGCATGTGGTTGTTTTTGGTGGAGGAATCATCCCAGATAATGACCGAGATTCTCTATATAGTGCTGGCATGAAAGCGATTTTTGGACCCGGAACCAGTTCTCAGGAAATCAATGATTTCATCTCCGCCGTAGTTGAAAGAATACAGCGCGAGGAAAAGATAGGGTGCGGAGATTCAAACGAATGGAGATGGGGCGATTGATGGACTTGGAGTTGGCTCGTGGTGGTAGTCGTCTGGCCCTTTCGCGAGCATTGACTCAGGTTGAGAATGGAACTGCTTTCAATACGGATGAAGAGGGATTCATCCTTGGAGTGACTGGAGCACCAGGAGTAGGGAAATCTTGTCTTGTTGACCAATTGGCCAAGGCATATGTCAAGAATGGAGAGAAAGTTGCAATTCTAGCGGTTGACCCTTCATCTCCTGTTTCAGGAGGAGCCTTGCTTGGAGACCGTTTGCGTATGGATTCAGCGGACCTCGAAGATTTGGTTTACATGCGCAGTGTTGCAACTCGCGGCGAAGCAGGAGCTGTGCCAAGTGTGGTCATTGGGATGGCAAACGTACTGAAAGAATGTGGATGGAAACGGATATTGATCGAAACGGTTGGTGCAGGTCAATCTGAATTCCGTGTTGCATCTATTGCCGACACTATTCTATTGGTTGAAGCACCTGGAAGAGGAGATGTGATTCAGGCCGAAAAAGCAGGTATCATTGAACTGGTGGATGTGGTAGCAGTGAACAAATCGGACCTAGACGGGGCTGAATCCACCGCTGCAGACATCTCCAATGCTATTTCTGCGGGTTCAAGAGAAATTCAAGTCGCTCTAGTCTCTGCACATACAGGTGATGGCGTAGATGAATTGATTGAAATCATGGAAAATGTCAGTGGAAATCAATTCTCACGCACCAGATGGCGCGAACGTATGCACTCAGAATGGATGAGACTATTGACCATGAACCCTGACTTTGAAAATATCCTTGATTCTTTGGAATCTGGAGACATTGAATTGTCAGAAGCAATTGAAAAGATGAGGTGAAATCATGAGTGGAGAAGAAGCGGTGGAATTGACAGATCCAATGGAACTTTCAGTTGGCGGCAAAGGGGGCCATCTGCTGCGTAGAACATTTCACATCAGCATGTCCATTCTGCCCTGGTTGTATTATTGGGAAGGCGAGAACATCACCAACTGGTTCAATTCACTGAGTGGATTGGAAATGAGTAAGGAAATGATTGCTAGTTCAATGGTATTCGCATTGATTCTGGGTGAAAGCATTCGTTTGAAAATGGGTATTACAATCTATGGTCAACGAGATTACGAGGCAGAACAAGTAAGTGCCCTTGCCTGGGGTGCATTCGCGGTGGGGATAGTGTGTCTGACCTGCCCTGAAACTGGCCTCAAAGGAGCCGCATTGGGAGCGCCATTGATCCTCTCATTGTCTTTGGGAGACCCTGCACTTGGTGAAATGAGAAGAAGCGGTATGGATGAAAAGAAAGTGATGTTGTATGGTACGCTTTTCCTTGCTCTAATTTGGGGTGCTGGAGCCGTTTGGCTTGAGACTCCTTGGTGGCTGATTCCGTTGTTTGCACCTTTAGGAGTTCTAGCTGAAAAACCACGGCTACGATGGATTGATGATAATGCAACAATGTTGTTGATTCCATTGGGACTAGCAATACTCATTGGACCTTGGCTGTGAGAACCGTTTCTCTCGTCATCTTTACAAGTCTCCTGCGCCCGCAGGTGTAACATGAGCGAGCAGAGCGATGAGGCTGAGGAAGTGCCTCAAGGTGCATACGTATTCGTCTTCCTACTCTCTTTCGCAGCACTGTGCGTCACAATGTTCGTCTACCCTTTGTGGACGGTTTGACAGCAACTTCTGAGCATGGGTTCAAATGAGCATCTGAAAACCAGTTGTCAATGTGCGGTATCACGGCGATGCTAGGACAACCGGATCCTGAAGTTCTCAAGGGCATGGTTGAGCTTCTAGGGCATCGTGGCCCTGATGGAAACGGCATTTGGAATGATGATGAATGTGGCTTGGGCCATTCACGGTTGGCAATAGTCGATATCGACGGTTCCAAGCAACCGATGGGCTCTGATGACGGACGAGTTTTGGTTGTCAATGGCGAAATCTATAATCATCAAAGTATCAGGTCTTCGATGCGAGATTATAGTTGGAGAACCAAAGGTGATTCTGAATCTATTCTTGCTCTTCATTCAAGGTTCCCTGATTGGGTCTCAAGACTTGACGGTATTTTTGCCATCTGTCTATGGGACCCTAACGCCAAGGAATTGACGTTGGCTCGAGACCCTCTTGGAGTTAAGCCACTACTTCGAACGATTGTTGATGATACACTTTTGGTAGCCTCTGAAGCAAAAGCATTCAGGGCACATGAAGAATACACCCCTGCAATGGATATCGAAGCACTGAAAACTCGAATTGCCTTTGAATATCCTCTGGATGATACGTCATTATTCAGGGATGTAGAACAGGTCACTCCAGGTACTTACGAAGTCTGGGGAATTGATGATGGCAAGGCAGTTCTACGTGAGCGCAATAAATACAAGCATTGGAAACTGGAACCAGATGAGGAATGGAATGATCCACAAGGGTTGCTTGATTCACTGACAAGGTCAATTGCTGACCGATTGATGTCTGATGTCCCAGTAGGAGTTGTGCTTTCAGGTGGTTTGGACTCTGCATTGGTCGCCGCTCTTGGACACCAAGCAGCAGAGTTAGCCGGACAACCTGTACCTGAATGCTGGACTGTGGCTGAAGATGAAGATAACCCAGACTGGCTTGCTGCCGAACTTGTCACCAGCCAACTGGACCTGGTACATCATCAAAGAATACTGGAAGCGGATTCTTTTCATTCAGCAGTTCCGGACATGTGTTGGCATGGAGAAGACCTGGATGTCACAGTTATGTTCTTCCAACCACTATTCCAGACCATGGCAAAGGATGTCACAGTAGGGTTGTGCGGTCAAGGTGCTGATGAACTACACGCTGGATATCCTCGCTATCGTGATTTAGAGGAGCATCGGAACCTGATTGCTGGCAGACTCAATAAAATGGGAATTGAACATGACTTGAACGGCTTTGAGACATTGCAATCCAGCCTCCAATTCGAACTTGATCACGGCCAGTTGAGCAATTTCCAGTTACGGTTGGTTGACAGACATTCAATGGCTCATGGACTAGAAGTTAGAGTTCCATTCCTCGGCGCTGAGCATGTTGAAGCATCCAGAAAGTTACCAATGGATGAACGATTACCCAAGAATGGAGTCTGGGGTCAGGAAAAACATGCCCTTCGCAAAGCAGCAAAACTGAGTCCACTTCCTGATGAGGTAGTCATGAGGCCGAAACTTCCAGCAGGTAGAGCAACTGCTCCGAAGATGCTGGAAGATTTTCTAGAACAGATGATGCCTCGAGCAAACGAACTTATGGATAGATACACTTCATTAGCCAAAGGCCTACAAGACCAACCAGAGATTGCTTTAGGTCTGGGGCTCTTTGAATCGATGCATATTATCGACCGCGGATTAGGGCGAAAGAATCTCAGCATTGAAGGATTGATAGACGAGATACTATGAGGTGAGTGTTTGACATTTCTAGAAGATAATCGACACCTGCTGGAAGAGAAGCGCGATGCGTTGACAGAATGGTTCGCTCGAAAAAGAGCAGAAGTACCAATCCCAATCTATGGAAGTGTTGACATCAGAGATTCAGGGTGGAAGGTATGCGTAGTTGACGCAAATCACTTTCCAGCTGGTTTCAACAATATATCACAAGAGGATGAACCAAAAATCAGCCGCTTGTTGAAGGAACACATCATTCGTCGTCACAAGAAATGTGAGTGGGTCCATCTCTATCCAGAGGCGCACACACGAAATCAAGCCTATGTCGAGAACGTCAAAGTAATCTGTAGATTGATTGAAAATGCTGGTTTCAAAGTGACCGTGGGGTCTCCAGAATTGGAAGGACATGGGTCACTGGATGGACTCACAGGGCCGCTTGAACTAGTGGATGTGGTTGCAGATGGAGATTCGCTGATGATCGATGGCAAGAAGCCGTGCCTCATCCTACTCAACAATGATTTGACCGACGGGATTGTCCCCGGTCTTGAAAGTCAAGAAATCAGCCCTCCTGTGGAAATGGGTTGGCATAGAAGGCGCAAATCCGAACACTATTCCGTGCTAAAGGAATATGTTGATGAGGTCTGTGAACTGATTGGCATTGAGCCTTGGCGACTGACAACTGAATGGTTTGTCAGTGAGGATAAATGTCTGGATGAAGAAGCGTGCCGAATCAAACTGGCTGCTGAAGTCGATCATTTCATCAACAATATCAAAGAAAGATATGTGAGAAATGGGATTGAACGAGAACCCGTTGTATTCATCAAGAATGATAGAGGAACATATGGGTTGGGAATCCTTACCATCAAGTCAGGAGATGAGTTGCTGGAATTATCAAATCGAAAGATGAAGAAATTGAGTTACGGAAAAGGTCGAGCTGCGAATGAGAATTTCCTCATCCAAGAGGGAGTTCCCACTCAATACTATGATGCTGGCCCCATTGAACCAGTGGTCTATCTCATCGATGGTGAAGCTGCATCTTGGTTTTATCGCATCAACTCAAAAAGATCGGATATCGACAACTTGAATTCTCCAAGTGCAAAATTTCTACGTAGAGATCAGATGCCGGACTGGTTGACGAGTGATGCAGAAGGTTGGCACGCATTGGTTGCCGAGTTATCGATGCTGGCCATGGGGCGAGAAATGCAAGTCAAATCCTGAGAAGGATTGAAGCGATTCAGCGCTTGGGGGCAATAGTATGACATCTATGGATGAGTTGAATGAACGCCGGAAGGCGGAGCAACTCAGAATAAGAAAAGCGCTTGATGAACTACATGAAGAAAAGAAAGAAGCGCTCAAAGGAGGAGAAGATGCGGTTGCTTTCGTCAAAGAAAGTCTCTGTATTGGATGCGATCATTGCATCATCGTTTGTGATGATGATGCCATCGAACTGTACGACAAACCTCTTGCTAGCCCGATAATGGATATTGATGTCAACAAGAAGGCCAAAATCATCCGAGATGCTTGTACTGGGTGTCGATTATGTGTTCTAGCCTGCCCAACTGATGCTATTGTAATGCTGGATAGGTGATACGATGTCAAAGAAAGAAGAAGCTCTCAGATTCGGTGGAGAATTCGGGCCAAAGAAAGGACCCAATACCAAGGGAGTTGGGTTATCAACGTTCAAATCAATGGTCTGGATATCCAATATCGGAGGATTGACCCTGTGCGCTATTGCGTTGGAATTATTTGTTGTCCAACAATCATTCGGCTGGGGATTATTCTGTTTGATAGCGGGAGTCATCATCGCCATCTTCCCCTCCAACTACGAGATCATAGGCATGGAGGAGGATGCTTCTGAGGAAGGTAGTTCAGATGGTGAATGATTCTTATTCAATGATTGAGATGCCGTGTGGAACACTTCTAGCCAGAGTCTCTGAAAAAGGTTTGAAAGAATTGACTTTTATTTCTGATGATGACATCAAGAAGTGGAACAGGCTGATGGTCTTTCAAAGACCAACTATGTTACAGAGGATGTCTCTAGAAGCAACTTCAGCATGGATCACAGCATACCTTGACGGAGGCGAATTGAAAGAATTGAAACTCGATATCGATGGAACTGAATTCCAGAACAATGTCTGGATGACGAGTCGTGAAACGAACATTGGAGAGAGAATCTCATATCTCAAACTCGCTGAAAAGGCTGGCTATGATGGAGCGGCTCGGGCTGTTGGGACTGCGATGGCAGAGAATCCACTCTCCATCATCATCCCTTGCCATCGCGTAATTCGTTCAGACGGGAAAATAGGGAACTATTCCGGACATGGTGGCAACGAAACGAAGATTTGGCTGCTGGAGCATGAGATGAAGCAAACT
>CAXRJY010000163.1:0-3532 GCA_964230915.1 Candidatus Poseidoniaceae archaeon
CGGCTGAAACGAATGTTGATTTACCAACGTTTGGGTTCCCTACCAAACCTATTCGCATCTCATTCAAACTCTCAGTTATTCAGCAATCTGTCAATAATATCTTCTTTTGTTCCACTATGAGACAAGTTACGTTCTTTGGCGATATCAACCAATTCTGCCTTCTTCTTACTTCTCAAATCCTTAGCAGTTTCTTGCTCTGATGAGTCTTCGGTTTCTTCATCACCACCATCATCGCTAGAATCTTTGGAAAGTGAATTCATAATCTTCAGCATATGGATGTCCAATTCAGGAATGTTGATTTTTCCATCGCCATCAAGATCCATCGCTGCAACCATCTTCTCGACATCCCATGGCGGTAAGTCTGCAATTTCAAGAGATGCCAAACCTTCCCTTATCTCAAATGGGGAAATCTTTCCATCGCTGTTAATATCCATCATCATGAAGAGGTCGATCGTGGTTGTTTCAGTTTCTTTCAACCATTGAGCAAGATCCACAAGTTCTGATTGGAAGGATGAGAGTGGGTCCACCGGTGCTGCCTCAGGTACTGGCATAACCACGCCTTCGTCTGTATGAAGTGCTGCAGAAACTCCTACATCTGTTGAACTAGGTTCCTCAGATTCTTCTTCTGGAGCGGAAACAACAATCTCTGTATCAACCCCAACACCTCTAGAAACAAGGTCTCTGATGCTGGTAGCTCCGGGGTGGAGGTGGAAGGATGCCATGCCTATGCTTACTGGCTCTTCATCTTCCTCTATCTCAGCGGAGAACAAAGTTGCCACCAGGTTGATTGCACCAATGAAAGTAGCAATGACTACACCATAGAACAAAGCAGCAGAGGTAAGGTAGTAACCTCCTAGATGACTGTTGACATCTTCGACACCAGCATCTGTCAATGTATTGGATGCGAAATCAGCCATCAACAATGTCACTGTGGAACCAAAACCACCCAGCAACATCAGCCAGAAAGCCCAGCGAGCCTTGGATAGGCTGGAAAGGCGGCGCCCAACAACTTCGGGAAACAGGCTACCCCAGATAGCCAAAGCGATCAAGCCACCAACAGTCCACAATATTCCATGATCAACTGTGCTCTGAACTCCACCCATATTGTGTGCCCCGTTCAAAGCATCGAGTGCTGAAAAGAAGCCTAACAATGCTAAGATTGGAAGAAGAAGCGTGGCACTTGCAGATGCAACTCCACCTGGATTTGCAACAACCATTTCCCAGCGGCCCTGCATGGTGGATATCAAATTTGAAGAGGCTGCTAGCAGGGGTATCAATCCAACAACCGTAAACACAGCAGTAAATGTCAGCAGTACATCTCCGGACACTGCAGATTCTGACATTCCCAACACTGGTATACTGGCGAAAACGAGTGTGTAGGATATCAAAGTCAAAGAACGACTCCAAATTGGGGAGCCGCTGACTTTTGGAATTACATGGTATAGAACCGCCAAGAACATTGCCAATGGGAACCAGCCAAACACTACTCTATCTGCAAACCAAGCGAGATCGGCAAGCTCCATATCGGCTGCAAGTTCACCACTGATCAACAGGTCCATGGTGCGAATCAATAGCGCCCATAGAATGGATAGGTGGGCCATGATGATGAACCAAGATGAAACCTGTATCGGTGAATCCCCTCGATTACCAAGTGCAACCAAATGGTTGAGAAACAGTGCGCCAATCATTGCAGCATATCCAAGTTCAATCAATGCATAGTAAAGGTCTTTGAAATCGATGATCAATGGAAGAATCATTGAAACAAGAGTAAGGCCAAACCAACCAAATGCAACCAAGGATGCATTTGCCTCGCTGCCAAGTCCTCCACCGCTGCTACGCGCATTGATATGGAGACCTGCCCCAATCAAAGTCATCCCAAGGAATCCCCAGATAAGGCTCTGTTCAGCCAAACTATCCATGACTGAAGCATTGTAACTCCAACCTATGCTGGACAGTGAATCCAGAGCCTTGCCATCATAACTGAGCCAGATTGAAAGGAATGTGACGGTGGATGCAATAGTTGCCCAAATTGCTCCAAACAATAGCCAATTTCTGGCTCCGGCTCCTTTCTCTTTAGAGAATAGATCGATCACTCCTGCAGGAGCCTTGTCTAACATGAATATCGATAATTGACGCAAAGGACGACGTAGGTCTCCCAATCCATTGCTCGCCCAATGAGCGGTCAAGAGCATTGCCAACATCAGGAAGATGAGTTCGGGAAGAAGAATAGAGAACATCATATCACCTCAGTCCCGGAAAACCTCTCCTAACAGATTCAAGACAAGGAATGCATATCCAAGAATGATTCCAATGAGATAGTACCAGATTCCACTAGAACCCAATGCATCGAAAAGAGGTATCATCTCAGAGAGAAGTGGGAACCCCTCCCATCCAAAAATGACTGAAAACATTCCAACCAGTCCGAGTACTCCTAGGCCCAATAATGCCACCACTATTCGGCTAGCCTCCGGTTCAGCCACGCCTTGAGTCACTTCGGGTAGGATTTCGACATCGGTCATTCAATCAACTCTGACCCCATAGGGGTCAGTCCGTCCACCTGTGGGCCGATGATAAACATTGACCAACTCGATTCACCTTGAGCCACGTCTACAAGACCTTTTTTTCAAGGTGAGCGAAGATTCAGAAGGGCCTCTCCACGCCTTGCAATACCAGTACCGAGAACGGCTGGAAATGTGATGTCAATCTCTACTTCATTCTTCCATATCATCTTGCATTCACAATCTAACCCTTCAAATTCGAGAAGGTCTCCACTCACGGAATACCTCTCTATTGCTGCAACAACATGTTTGTCACATGAACCGCAATTATGGGAACCCCTTACTCGCCCACCTGCAGTTGGATGGATAATCAGCCGAGACACCTGATCAGGCTCCCCATTGGTTCCTCCATCAGGATGAATCAATGGATGTACTCTCTCAATCAATGATATCAAGGACCATAACCATGGAGGGCGGTACTCTCTCGCTCTGAACAAGCGATCAATGATGGTGCCTCTTTGGATATTCATCGGGTTGACCGAGATTTCATCGCTTTGTTCTGCAACAGCAGCAATCCATTTCACACATTGCTCCAATGAATCTCCTTCACTCATAAAAGGCGGCTTGAACATCAGATATGTCTTGACCCGTAGGCCCGCATTCTGAATATTGGTAACTGCTCGGTCCCAGGATTTCACTGTGAACCCCTTGTTGATGTGAAAACGAAGAACCTCATCATCATACGCTTCAAGACCGATTGCAACCGTAAAATCTGGATTGATGGAGGTTGCCCACTTCAGTTTCTCTTCACTACATTGCTCAGTTCTACTTTCAATAATCAGATGTTTGCCCATTTCATGACATTCACGCAGGACAGTTTCTTGAAAATCAACAGGTATCTCGCGGTCCTCTAACAACGAACCAGAGGTGTATACCTTGACCATGCCCATCTCCTCGAAACCGGATAGCTTCTGCTTGGAATATTCCCATTGGGCATGTAGATCTTCACTTTCGACATCGTCTCTGGTATCATT
>CAXRJY010000164.1:0-2882 GCA_964230915.1 Candidatus Poseidoniaceae archaeon
TCCACCTCCAACCACCACAAGTTTTTCTGGAACTTCCTTGAGGTCGAGCGCTTCTCGACTGGATATCACGTTATTCCCGAAAGGCATGAATGGAAGTTCAGTTGGCACCGAACCATTGGCGAGAATTACGTTCTCAGCCTCAATTCGTATTTCTCCATCGGCACTGGAGACCTTGCAGGTCTTGGCATCAATGAATTCAGCCCATCCGTGGATCAGTTCAGTACCGGCTCGCTTGAGCAGGTTCTCAACTCCTTTGTTCAGTCGATTGACAATGCCATCTTTCCATTCAACCAGTCCTTCCATGTTCAATTCGGCTGGGCCAGGGATGCTGATACCCATGTGCCCTCCCTCTTTTGCCATTGCCGACAGGTCGTGCAACTTGTGAGCAGCATTGATCATCGCCTTACTAGGAATACATCCTCTGATCAAGCAGGTTCCTCCCGCCTTCTCTCCTTCAACGATGATGGTGGACAATCCCAATTGCCCGGCTCTGATGGCGGCAACATAGCCACCAGGTCCAGCACCAATGACAAGAACCTGACACTTCTTCTGTTCGACCAAGGAAATCACTCCATTCAATTTTCACATGAAGATGGTTGCAGGGTGCTCAAGATATTTCTTCAGTATCTGCACCAACATGGCTCCATCAAAACCATCCACCACTCTGTGATCCCATGAGGAACTCAACTTCATGATGCGACGAATGACGATGTTTCCATCTCGGACCACGGCGCTTTCAACTGCGTTGTGCACTCCAAGGATTCCAACTTCTGGATGGTTGATTATCGGAGTTGCTCCAGTCCCTCCCATTTTTCCAAGACTGGTGATTGTGAAGGTGGAACCGGATAGATCCTCGAGGCTTGCCTCTCCATCTTTTGCAGCATTGGTTACTCTTCCCATCTCATTTGCAGTCTGCCATAGATCCATTGCTTCGACATTCTTCACTACTGGAACGAACAGTCCCTTTTCGGTCTGCGTTGCTATCCCCAGATTGATTGCTTCATGGCGAATGATGACCTCTCGTTCATCATCATAATGCGCATTACACTCAGGCCTTTCAGCCAAGGCTTTGACAAGTGCCTGCATGATGAATGGTAGATAGGTCAGTTTTGGAGCCCCTTCAGGACGTGTCGAGTTGAGATGTTGTCGTAATTCTTCGAGATTGGTGACATCAACGTCCTCAAAATAAGAGAAATGCGCAATACTACTGTATGATTTATGCATCTGTTCTGCAATCTTACGACGAAGTCCAACTACTGGAATCTCAGTGGTTCCAACTCTTGCTTCTCTAGGAGAGGGACCTGCTGCAGCAACTGGGGAGCCAGCATCTTTCCAAGTATCGAGGTCAGAATGAGTGATTCTTCCAGCAGGACCGCTTCCACTTACTTTTGCGAGGTCAACACCTTCCTCCTTGGCACGCCTGCGAACCGCTGGACTAGCGAGTGGTTTGCTGTTTCCACCTCTGGTGGCCGGAGCAGGAGGAGTTACGGTCTTCGCCTTTGTTTTCTTTTCAGGTTCAGGTTTTGAGTCTTCGACTACAGGTTCAGGCTCCGCTTCTTCAGCGGAGTTTCCTTCTCCATCCACCTCGAAGGTTATGCATGTCTGTCCAACGGGAAGGATGTCTCCAACACCTCCCTTGCGCGTTTTGACGGTTCCATCAACTGGACTCGGGATTGTGACAGTTGCCTTGTCAGTCATGACATCAAGAACGGGGTCATCTTCCTTGACTGTGGCACCTACATCGACGTGCCAGGCTACAACCTCTCCTTCGACGACGCCTTCTCCAATATCTGGTAGTTTGAATGAATATATTCCCATGTTCAGACCTCTTGTGTTCTCCTTATTGCTTCAGTTATTCTTTCTGGACTGGGCATATAATCCCATTCAGTGGTGTGAGGGAATGGCGTGTCCCAACCTGTGACTCTTTCAATCGGCGCTTCAAGATGATAGAAACAACGCTCTTGGATACTGGCCACCATCTCTCCGCCGAAACCGCTGGTCTTGGGTGCTTCATGAACTACCACTATTCGACCGGTCTTCTTGGCCGAGTTCACTACAGCATCTCGGTCCCAAGGACCCAAGGTCTGCAGGTCGATAAGATCGCATGAAACTCCACTGTTCTCAATGGCTTGTTTACAGACATGGACCATTGTGCCCCATGCAATTACTGTGCAGTCATCTCCTTCCAAGACGAGATTTGCTTCTTCAAGTGGAATTGTATAGTGCCCATCGGGAACATCTGCATCGGGGTGCCCTTTCCAAGTAGGAACATTGTGTGGGTCTCCGTAGAATGGGCCTCTGTAGCACCTTTTTGGTTCAAAGAAGATGACTGGGTCGTTGCATTCGATAGCACTTGTCAACAATCCCTTGGCATTTCTGGGTGTCGAGCAATATACTACCTTGAGTCCTGGTGTATGGGTGAATTGAGCTTCCGGTGATTGTGAGTGGTGATGTCCGCCACGAATACCTCCACCAGCCGGTGTGCGAACTGTCACAGGGCAGGTGAACTCTCCACCGCTACGATGTCTAACCTTGGCCATCTCGTTGACGATCTGATCATAGGCTGGGAAGATGTAATCTGCGAACTGAATCTCCATTACTGGACGAAGACCATTGATCCCCATTCCAAATGCCATCGCTGCGAATCCACCTTCTGCTAATGGTGCATCGAATACTCGATGAGCGCCATATTTCTTCTGAAGGCCATCAGTTACTCTGAAAACACCGCCGAAGAATCCTACATCCTCGCCGAAGACCACGACGTTCTCATCATTGGCCAATCTGTCATCAATGGCTGAATTGAGGGCTTGTATCATGTTCATCTCTGTCATCATTTCACCTCCTACTTGCCGAGTTCCTCTCTTTGTTCCTGAATATGCCAT
>CAXRJY010000165.1:0-7392 GCA_964230915.1 Candidatus Poseidoniaceae archaeon
ACAGGGCAGGTTATCCACGTGTTACTGAGCAGTATGCCGAGTCCCTAAGACTCTCGACTCGCATGGCTTAATCGAACTCCAATAGCGGTCGCCTCTGGCAGGATCAACCAGATTTGTTTTGCAGGATTTCTCCTTTCTGCACTGATCCTTGAAGACGACATCACAAGTTGTCACTTATTGGTTATTTTTGGTTGGAACACTCTTTTTCTAGAGTTGCTCTATCTTACACACATTATTATCTGTGTAACCTGATCACCTTCCTCAGCCCTGAGCGCGCAACCCCCGCAGGGAATCGGTTTCTCAGAACCGCATCGCTTCGGCATTACGTCGTCATAGATGCCGGTGTTCATCGCTCCTTAGAGCTCAGCCGGCAACGCCTTTGAGAGGACGCAAGCAACCACCCGACCTGCCAATGATATATGAACATGACGTGCGAGCAAGGGAGAATATTCGGGGCACTGCTCGCCAAAATTGAAGCAAGTTTACAATGTTTCAAGAGTGTACTTGAAGAGTAAATCAAATGCTTCACTCAGCACCGAAGAACTGCCTCAGCATTGGATGCATCTCCATCGCTTGCTCTTTCTGGATCTGCTCATAGGTACGTAATATGATTCCAACAGCGAGCAGTAACCCGGTTCCAGTAGCGTTACCTATGGTTCCTAACAGATCCGCTCCTGCCGCGAGCAATCCTACGAACGCACCACTGAACAGGGTGACCGGAGGAATATATCGTTGCAATATCTTCTCGAGAACCAGCGGATTCTTCCTGAATCCGGGTATCTGCATACCCGTTCTCTCAATTTGTTTAGCCACGTCCTTTGCACCCATGTTGGTCGTCTCAATCCAGAACTTCGCGAAGACCATCGAACCCAATGTCATGACACCTACGTAAACCACAACGTGTAACATGATCTGACCTAGAGAATGGCCATAGATATCGCCTCGTTGGTCAAGTAACGGCAGCAGCCAATCACCCACCCCATTCACCATGGAAGCATACCATGCGAAACCGTCAGACGCAGTACTTTGACCAGGCTCGTAAGTTCCGAAGAATTCAGCCTGGGACCACAGTCCTTCTCGTCCAAGTATCGGAACCGTGGATAACGTCGGATGACTCCAGAACAATAAGGTGAACATGTTGATGTTGGCCAATAGAGCGGCCATCAAAATGACCGGAATGTTACTTGCATAGACCAATCGAATCGGATACTTACCCTTGTGACCACGGACCTTTCCATGCGTCAATGGCAACTCCAGCTTACTGGATTCTGCATAAGCGACAACCAAGAACACAATGATCGACGAGGCCAATGCAACGATAGGATTCACGTGAGTCAACAACATCATCTCGAATCCATTCTGAGATACTAATTGTGAATTAGAAGCAGTTCTGAACATGTAGAATATCATTGGAACCACTCCTGAAGGAGGGTTCTGGATACTGTATCCAATACCCTTGGTCACTGGAAGTGGTGAAAGAGTTCCAACGAAGGTCGATTGTGCTACACCGGCAGCGATGAACAATGAGATACCAGAACCAATACCCCACTTGCTGACCAACTCATCCAGCAAGAATACGAGATATGAACCAGCAAACAATTGTGCAACGATTATCATGTTGGCCCATCCAGAACCCAAACCAGTAATCAGTCCTGGATCAGGGTCAAGGAAACCATATGTCTGAGGAATGGATTCAACAGGAATCATAACTAGAACGAGAAGTTTCTGAACTCCTTGATACAATGCTTTGTCATCACTATCCTGAAGGTCGAGTTTGATGATCTTGGCACCAGCGAACAACTGCATGATGATTGAACCGGTAACGATAGGACCGATTCCCAGATGCATGATGGTTCCGCTGGCTCCTGCCATAATCGCACGGAATCCTGAGAAGATATCCAGTGCCTGTCCAGAAAGACCCCATATCATGACGTTGGTCATGGCGAAGTAAAGAATCAGAACGAAGGTGGTGGTCCACAGTTTCTGCATGAAACGAACGTGGCCATCAGGCTTGGTGATAGTAGGGTAGACGTCGACGAAACGTCGTAGAGCATAGAGACGGCTTGATTCGGTTCCTGTATAGAACAAACATGTCAATGCCGCTGCAACTCCAAAACCCATCAACAGTACTCCGACGAATAGGTAGCCTACTGCTCCCTTGTCAACGAACCAAGAATACCAGGTGACAAATCCGACAAAGCCTAACCAGATCAGCATCTTTCCATATTTTCCTATGATTGGAACCTCCTGAAGACCCTCTGGGAGATCCCTCATGAAAGTCCACATCAGGAAACCGACATAGAGTATCGAAAGACCCAATCCCAAGATTGCTCTATCCCTGAGTACTTGAGCGACTTCATCGCCCATCAGATTGTCCTGCTGCCAATAAAGCATGATACCATAGTACATGATGGAAATGAGCCCGATAGCCCAAGTCACCGGCCTTCTGACTACCATATCATTCACCTTCCATCAGTCGTTGTATCAATAATTGAAATCATGTCTCCGGGTCACTCTGAAGTGTCCTCAGAGCCATCATCCTCTTCAAATTCTTCATCTTCCCACTCATCGAGTGAGACACTACCGCCAGCAGCCTCAACCTTGGCTATTGCCTTTGGACTGGCAGCTTCAACGGTGACGTTCAATGCTGTTCTTATCTGACCGCTTCCAAGAAGTTTGTCAATTCCCATCTCGGTCAGATTTAGTGAATCTCCATCCCTTTCCATCTTCTCAAGCTCAGAGACATTGCATGTGACATTGACCGTTCTCAGAGATGGCTTACGATTGAAACCATGCATACCCCACTGGTTTGGCATGTACTTGATTCTCGTCATCACTCTGTGCTTGTTCATTCCTGCGTTTCCACGTCCTCCACGCTTACCCGCACCGCGACCAGCCTTGTGGCCACGACCGTGGGTTCTGCATCGACCGCGGAACTTGTTGGTTCTACTTACCATAACTATCACCTCAAATCATTCGGGCAACCAGTGCCTCGATTTCCTCTCCTCTTGCACCCAATGCGCCTCCAACTTGGAAAGAGCGTTTGATTCCGCCCCATCCCTTGGCGCCGCGAGGTGGGTGAAGTCTGAATACTCGCTTCATTCCCTCGACGTCCTTGACCGAGTTCTCACCACTAGCAATGGCCTTGGCCAATGCTGCAATGTTGGAGAATTCGCTGTTCTCTTTGACCGCGGCATCTGTCAATGGCTTGTTACCAGACATTCTACCACGCTCGTTGAGTAGATTGCCGATGGTCTCCTCAGAGACCTCTCCCCAAGTGATGTAATCCTTGGCCTTCTGCAACATTCCCTTGTATTGTGGATTCTGAGGAACCAGAACCGCATGATTCACACGAGTCAAGTTGAGCATATGCATAGTCTCCTTGATGGAGCGCTCAACACCTACGTCTGAACGTACTCTTATCACTAGCCAAGTCATTCAAGAATCCTCCCTCTTACCATGAATAATCGGTTTCTCTGGTCCTCACTGACACGAGTTTTGTTCATCTCGATCAGTGCATTATAGGTTGCTAGAGCATAATTGATAGTGGTTCTGGTCTGACCTTTCGACCTGCTGAGAATATCGCTGATTCCGGCCAACTCAAGAATCTTCTTTCCAGTCTGTCCAACAACCAATCCCTTACCCGCTGCTGCAGGCATCAAGGTGACTCTGGTTGAACCTGCACGTCCAGTTACCTTGAATGGAATGCTGGTACCAGGACCAGCGCTGGATTCCCATGAACCATTGCCACGCTGCACCGAGATGATGTTCAACTTGGCAGCATCGATGGCCTTACGGATGGTTCCTGCGACTTCCTTGCCCTTGGCGATTGCCAGACCGACATATCCATCTCGGTTTCCGACACAAGCCATGACATTGAATCTGACTCTGCGACCACTGTCGGTCATTCTCTGAATCATGTTGACGGTGATTACCTCCTCCTCGAGATTAGGCAATAGCGCATCGATGACCTGAACCTCACGAATAGGCATTCCACTACGCAATGCTTGCTCCATTGTCACTATCTCTCCTGATAGAACAGATCTTCCCAGACGTGTGATAGGTTGCCACTTTCGTAGAGCCTCAGCAGGATCTTCTCCAACTCCTCGGCGTCGACGTGGTGGTCCATCATCAGATACTTCTGGTGGGTTGTAAGCAAGATACAGACCTGGAGCCTGCTCTCCTGAACGGGCAACTGGTGCCTCAACTGGTGCGATTGGCATTGGCTCTGGTTCAGGAGCGGCGACTGGTGCTGCTTCTTCGACCGGTGCTGCTTCTTCAACTGGCGCAGCCTCTTCTACTGGCACTGCCTCTTCGACGACTGGAACTTCAACATCTTCGTTGGAATCCTCTACCTTTTCATCACTCACTTGAATGCCCCCTCAATCTTCTTTCGTGTCTTCTCAATACTGCTCGATACATCGTCCGAGATGTGAGCGCCATTGATACGTTCATCTGATGGAATCGCTGATTCACCATATGGAATATCCATTCCAGCATCGAGCATACCTTTGAGGGCAGCGAATATTCGAGAACCTGGGACAGATGCTGCAAGACCGATATCGAGTACTGCTTCTTCACTACCACTTGCCATGGCAGCCTTGCCCATTGCAAATCCAATCAGATATGATGCTGGTAGAGATTTGCGTGAAGAGGATTCGGGCCAAGCATATTTGTTGACCAAAGTGTTTCCATCAATGCTGATGGCAACTTCATCTCCGGATGAAGAGTAATTGACCAACTGGCAAGTGACCTGAGTATTGGATACTCTGACCACTGCACGGGGTTTGAGAGCGCGCAGCAACTTTCGACGTCGATGGTAATCTGTCTCTCCACTGCGACGACGACGATATGCCAATCTCTTCCTCTTACCCTGAGCCATCAATCCTCACCTCCGAATTCCACACCATCAGAATTCATCTGCTGACGCATATGGGCAATAGAGCGGTAGGAACCACCCTTTGCCTTACGGTAGTAGTACCTGTACTGACTGGACTCAATCGTGCCATCATCTCGCAATTCTGTGAGAATTCGGCGCTGTGAGCGAATCGTCTTCATCCAGCGCTGTTTCCTTGGATTTCGACTGTTAGCAGAACCCTTGCGCTTACCTTGTCCCTTCATTCTACCCTTTGCTTTCTGGGTAGCGATATGTCGGGCACGGACTCTGCTGGTTCCCTTGATAGGGCGAGCCTTGATCCAACCTTCTTCGATGAATTCACGGATATCGTCCTTCTGAACCGCTGCAGCGACTTGGTCAACAAAGGATGGATGAACCCAAACTCTGTTGACTCCACACTTGAGCAATTGTGCTGCCATCTTCTTCTGATTGGTGATTTGCATCAAATACCCCTCCTTCTGTTTAGAATACGAATGCCCAATTCATCAGCACGAATGTGAATACGTTCTCGCTTGCGACCACCGACTGTCTTGCCGACACGTGCGGCTTCTGTCTCTGGGTCTATCACTTCGAGATCATCTGGATTGTGTACCATGACCTCACGGAATCCACTAGGGTGCAATCCACGAGCAGCAGCTACCTTTCCATGACCAACACGGACCAAGGAACTGCGGTACTTGTAATTGCGACGCTGCTTGTTATCCATCCCCTTAGGCTTCCTCCAACCACTGCGAGATAGACGCTTGTAGCGGAACCATTCAGTTCTCTGGAATACTGGTGTTGACTTCTTCTGAGCAGCACGTAGTTCGAGAGCGGCCTTGAGCGCATCATCGAGAACCGGCTTCTGCTTAGCAACATGGAACTCAGGTTCTTCATCATCCCAATCATCGAGGTCATCATCATCATCATCAAAATCGTCGCCGTCGTCGTCATCTTCATCGTCGACCTGTTCTTCGAGTTCTTCATCCTCGGATTCTTCTTCGACTTCTTCCTCGACAACTGAATCTGATGATTCGCTCAATCGAGCAATAAGCTCAGATTTGTTTCCTGAGACCTTCAATCCCTGCTCCTTGAGCAGAGCCTTCAACTCTGCGACGGTCATGTCCTCATATTCTTCTGACATCATCATCACTCCTTATTGACCAGATATATTCCATCCTGGAATACTCGGCGATCTCTCTTCTTGACAACTGCACTTCGCTCAATGTTGGCAGCAGTCTGTCCAACCTTCTCCTTGTCTGCTCCAGAGACAACTACCTCGACCTTGTTCTTGACCTCGACAGTCACTTCATTCGGAGACCATGGAAGCGCAGCTTCACGTGGAACTTTCTCTCCAAAGTAATTGTTGACTCGCAAAACATTTCCTTCCACTTTCAGAGTCATAGGGAAATGGCTGTAGAATGCTTTCAGGTGATAGGTGAATCCTGAATCAACACCCTTCACCATGTTTCGTAGATGAGCAGCCCATGTTCCAGCCAATGCCTTCTCCTTCTTACGAGGAATGTCAACCCTGACCAAGACTGCTCCACCTTCCTGCAACAACATTACCTTGTGATGAGAGAACTCACGAGACAAGGAACCATTTGGTCCCGTAACCGTAGCAACATCCTCAGAAACTGTGATATCAACTCCATCAGGAGTCTCAATTACATATTCAATTCTGTCAATAATAGCCATTTAATCACCTCAGAAAACATATGCCAACAAACGACCACCGATTCGAGAGGTCTTTGCATCATAGTGGTGCATCACTCCTTGATTGGTGGTCAGAATCAATAGTCCGAAATCCTGTGCAGGAAGATAACGAGACTCCCACTTATCGAACTCTTGTCTACGAACAGAATGACGAGGCTTGACAACCCCACACTGGTTGATGGCTCCACGAAGTTCGACCTTGTACGAACCTCCGCGTCCATCATCTTCTTTCTCATAGGTTCCAATATAACCAGCGTGCTGCATGATGTCCAATACAGAACCTATCAATTTGCTTGCTGGACTGACATCAACATGGTATCTGCCTGCCTGCTCAGCATTGAATATCTTGGCAAGGGCATCGTTCAATGGATCGAATTGCATCTCTATACCTCCTCTAACTGAATTTCTTGAAGCCGATATCTCGGCCTATATCTCTGAAGCATTGACGGCACAATCTGAGACCGTGACGACGAATCATCCCACGCTTACGTCCGCATCGACGACAACCTATCGTGCGTCCAATCGTCTCTCCGTGATCTCTTGCCATTTCTACTCCTCCATGATGGTCAAACCGAACTTATCGGCAAACCACTGTCGTGATTCCTCTGTACTGACTCCATGCTCGCTTCCGACCTTTCGACTTCGCCTTCGGCGACGTCGCACACGGTGCCCTGGTCTCTCAAGCACGACATTGATGTCCATGCCATAGATTCCAATATCTGGATCATATTTCTGGTCCGGGAAATCGGTGTAATCCCTGATTCCAAAGGAAAGATTCCCTTGAGCATCAAAATTCCATG
>CAXRJY010000166.1:0-4584 GCA_964230915.1 Candidatus Poseidoniaceae archaeon
GCAGAGAAGAGGAATGAATTGTCCGATCGAATCAATTCTCAGGCTGGCGGTAGAGAACAATACATCAAGCGGATGGCAAAGAGAGCGGAAGAGGTTGCAAGAAAAGAGGCTGCTGCTGCTGAAGCCGCAGCAGAGGAGGCAGCCGCAGCAGAGGCAGCCGCTGAAGAATTCGAAACCGAGACAACAGGTAATGCTGAAGGACCGGTCATTGAGATGAAGTTACCAGAAGAAATGGAGGGGAATTGATTGGCCTTTGAATTAGATACACTGATTGAAGCAACATTGTTTGGAGCAGGGCGCTCTATGTCAGTCGAGGAACTGGCCGTTGACCTTGAAGTTGAAGAAACTGAAATATCAACTTCATTGGAATCTCTTAGAACCAGCCTCAAACGAAGGAGAGGAGGGGCACTTCAACTCGCTGAAATCAATGGTCGATGGGCACTTGAGGTCAAGCCAAAGGTGGCGCAGCACCTTCCTTGTAATGCCAAGACAGACATTCCTCCGAAGTTGTTGAAATCTGCATCATTGATTGCTTTCCATCAACCGATGATGCAGTCCAGGCTTGTCGAATTACTCGGCCAAAGAACATATGATCATGTCAGGGAATTGGTACAACTCGGTCTGGTAGAGAGGCGTCGGCATGGTAATACGAAGCGATTATCGACGACACGAAGATTCTCTGAGGTGTTTGGTTGCCCACATACTGAGAAGCGTAAGGTCAGGGCTTGGTTCAGAGAACAGGCAGCAGGTCTCGGTTTGACTTCTGGTGGTGGAGATCGCCCTATGGCATTGAATGAAGAACAGGCCGAATTGCCTGTTCAAGAGGAGTCCAATTTCGAAGGCGTGGTTGAAAGGGCTGCAGAACATGAAGCGGATTCAATCGAAATTCCTGTTGAGGAAGCCGGCGAAGAAGCAGAAGCAGTTGCTGAGGAATGAGCGGCATTCTGTAGGCCATCATTCTGAATTTCGATGTTTCTCTAAAATCGAGTCCATCAGGCTTTGAGTAATCGTCTCTCCACTTTCCTCAGCCATCGCTGAAACTGCATCGATCTCGTCGCCCGCTGCTCCAGATGTTATCGCCATGTTCCGTAGATGTAGACGCATGTGGCCCGATTGTATTCCTGAGGTCGAAAGAGCACGTAGTGCTCCAAGGTTCTGCGCCAGTCCTGCACAGGCCATTATCCCAGCCAAGTCCTTTGCCGAATCAACACCAAGAATCTTCATGTTAGTTTGAACAGTTGGATGGACTTTTACTACACCACCAACAACTCCTACTGCCAGCGGAACTTCGATACTACCTACTAGTGAGCCATTTTCATCGCATTTCCATTCGGTCAGGCTTCCATATCTTCCTTGGTCATGAACGACCCATGAGTGGCAAGCAGCTTCAATCGCTCTCCAATCCTGTCCACAGGCGACTGCAACTGCAGAAATTCCATTCATGGTACCCTTGTTGTGGGTTGTTGCTCTGAATGGGTCGATATCTGCAAATCGATACGCCTCAAGAATACCAGAGATGACCTCAACACCATCCTCTCTTGTACCATCTCTGGATATCTCCTCTGGAGTGAATGTGGCGCTAGCGCGTGCTAATCGGTGAATTGCTAGATTGGACAGTATTCTCAGATTGGCTCTACCACCTGAAATGGCTTCAACTCTAGGGGCTATGCTCTCAACAATCGTGTTGACTGTATTGGCTCCCATTGCATCAATGCAATCGATGATGAAGTGAATGATCAACATTCCATCTACTCCAGTTCTCCTGACCTGGATGTCCTTGCAACCTCCTCCCAAGCTGATAATAGTCGATTTTCTGTTGTTACAATCGTCCATAAGGCTCTGTTTTTCCTTCAAAATGGCCCCTTCGGCGGCCTCGATATCTGCAATCTCCATCAGTTGGATCTGTCCAATCATCAAAGAATCGTCATTATTGGTTCTGAAACCACCTGATGCATGGCACCTTTTTGCCATGTTTGAGGCTGCTGCGATGACTGAAGATTCCTCAATGCAATACGGAATGATGTGATGTTTTCCGTCAATGATGAAGTTTGTTGCAATACCTATTGGAAGGGACATGACTCCAATCACGTTCTCAACTATGTTGCTGGCATCATCAACGGCCAACCCTCCAGTTGGAGTCAATGTAGAGATTTCCTGTTCGGAGAGATTTGCGATGTCTGCAATCAACTGCAGACGTTCTTCGACACTCAAACGAAAGAATCCTTTGAGGCGGCTGTTGTTCACAGGCACAGGCATCTCCGCCTTGTGCGAAGGCTGCTGAAGTCTCAATCTTTCGCAGAAGGAAACTCCCTGTTCAACGCAATTAACGCGTTGAAAATTGCGTTAATAAAGCGTTAATATTCCGTTAATCAGAAACATTCTCCATTCCATTCATTACAATACTGACAAGTGCAAGCCACTCGGCAAAGCGATTGACGCATTCAACTAATGCCCAATTAACGCGTCAACGCCTGAATGCTTATGAGCCGATGTGGAATTCCCACCTTTCATGCGACCTCTGGATATCGATGACCTCCCACCTATGAGGGAGAATCCATTCAATGGCCGTCCATTGGAAAGGGGAGAGCATCGATTATTGGGAGGCAGAGATGAATTGGTTTTCCGATTGACCTCATTGATTGGACAGAGATCTCCAAGAATGATCCTGTTGAAGGGTGAACGAGGTTCCGGCAGGACATCGTTGATACATGCATTAGCATCACAGACAGAACTTCATCGTTCTTTCACCATGTTTCCTCATGAAAATCATGCGATGCGTCTACTCGATGAGACCTTTTCGATGTTAGTAGGATTCGACAGACCTCCTCATGTCACTGCAATGGTTGACCATATGGTTGAGGCTGTTTCTTCATATCATGGCCCACTTCAGTTGATATCCTATGATTTTCCAAGTGCTTCAGGGCCCATGTTGTGCTCATCGATGCAACGTTTGACTGGTGCTTTACGCCGACTCAAGGCATTGGTACTGGTGACAGTTACTCCAGAACAGTTCCAGGCCTTTCCAGAGGATTTGGTCAATGAATTCGATAGTGTGATGAATCTGGAACCTGTTGATGAGGATGGAATTCGAGACATCATCGAAAAGAGAATTGCTTCCGTGTCTCGCAAGAGTTGGCATTGTAGTGATGAATTCGTTGAGGGATTGTATGATGAGACTCAGGGTCACCTCAGTAGATTGGTACGCAGGATGCGAGATATTGTGGATAAGGCAAGGGCCAATTCCAGCATTAGAGAACAAGAGCTCGGTTGGCAAAGAGAGACAGGAGAGGGAGACTCCAATGCTCACAGCACCATGACCAAGATGGAACCACAAGAAGATTTGAGCGTCGAAACTGAATCTCAGCCGCATGATTCAGAAAGCGATATTGATAGCAATCCTTGGGGATTGGATGAGGAAGAATCATTGACGCAAGAGGTAGCTCCAGAAATCACCTCTTTCACACTTGAACCGGAAGAAGATGAACCAGAACCCATTGTTCAATCGAGGGCGTCTAGGTTTGATGCGCCAGTGACGGGGGGAATGTTCGGCTCATTGGCTCGTAGGAACAGGGAATCGATGTATGACTCTCCACCATTCGATCCAAGACACGATTCTGAGGTGCCGCAGGAACAGCAGTCAGAACCAATGGTGCAGGACGAAGCAATCGAATTATGGCTGGAAGAGGATGCTCCTTTGATGCAATCCGTTTCATCTCCGTCAGGACAACAAGAAATTGTGCCACCCCCGCCATCACAGCAGATACCGACTACAGGAACCTCTTCAGTAGCGCCACCTTTGGCTCCGAGCGCACTTCCTAACCCTCATGAATCGCCGGAATCAGGAATCAATACGCATCTCCCTACAGGAAGTCCATACTCAGGATTAGCCAATAGATTGGCTGGGCTAGCACCTCAACCTCAACGGTGGAACAATCAGAGTATCTCTTTGGATATCGAAAGATTGCGTAGATTGTCAGCCCATGAACGTGAGATAATGGAAGTTGCATCGCAAAGAGAATTCTCACCATCTGATGATTTCTTGCGTTCAAGATTGGATGTAAAGAGGCCGAGGATGTCGCAATTAGCCAATGGGTTGTACAAGGCGGGTATACTGGCGGTCAGGCAGCATGGTAGGAGCCGCTGGTTCAGTTTGACCAATGATGCTCGGGCTCAGTTGATCGCTTGGGGAATGCTGGGGGAGTTGAAATGATGGAAGGTGATGATTCCGTTGGGTGGAATGTAGCCTGGTCGTGGAAGTCAACAGATCGAATTGCCGGATTATGCCATGTAGGGGATGGAGTCGCAATTGCTTCCGGTCTGGAAGTCTTGCTGATCAATTCAGATGGATATCCATCATGGCGAACTTCTCTTCCTTTCCGCACATTCAACATGGCATATGCGGAAGGCTATCTCGGTGTTCTGGCAGGACATGGATTTCATGTTCTCCGTCTTTCCGATGGCACTGTACTGCACGAAGGAAGGGCTACCAGTGGTGGTTTCTCTGACCTGTTGCCTAGACCTGGAGGAGGCTGGGTGTTGTCTGACCGTAAGGAACACCTCCATATGTTCAATCAAGAAGGTAGG
>CAXRJY010000167.1:0-8015 GCA_964230915.1 Candidatus Poseidoniaceae archaeon
TCTCCAATGGACTTTACATGAAGAGTTGACCATGCTCTCTTCCAAGGATAGTGAAATCAGAGAGGCTGGCAGCGAGTGCGGATACTCCCACTACTGGGCCAAGTACTAGACTGATCAGCGGAATTCGGCCACTGCATTGTACCAACTTATCGAGAAGTTCACCGGTTCCGCCCAGTGAAGAGATTCCATCTTGTGCTCTTTGTCCACCACCGTCCCAGATTCCAACCAATGGAACTCTGGCGCGCTCAGCCATTTCAACCACTTTTGCGATCTTCCGCGCATGCATCTCCCCCATGCTTCCTCCATGGACTGAGAAGTCCTGTGCGAAACAGTAGATACGCCTACCATCCAACATTCCATGTCCAGCAACAACTCCGTCACCTAGGTGGCCAAGTAAATGCTGATTGCCATCATTGCTACGATGGCTGACAAAAGTGTCCAGTTCGCTGAAACTGCCTTCATCAACCAGTCTGCGAATTCGCTCTCTTGCGGTGCCACGGCCACTGCTCCGAATCGCCTCAAGACGTTTCATTCCTCCTCCGGCTTCAGCAGCAGCCCTGTGTTCACGGAGCTCTTCGAGTGAATCTTGTTGCGTCATTTCATCTCCTCGTGTTAGCCTCAGGTTCTTGACCACAGCGGTTGTCAATCCACACCGTTTTCACTCCATCAATACACTTGGGTTTTCTCCAACAAGGTCAGAGCTCCACAGTTTTCCAATCATTTCAGCATCACGGCCATGGCGCGATATCAACCAGTGCAATTTGACGAGTGCAGCATCAGGACCACAGCGGCTATCATGGCCGATGATGCCGATATCCATCTGTCCCCTTCCCTTGGAGTAGACCGCCATGTTAACCGGTCCGCCTATGCATTGGGAACTGACCATTGCTATCCTTCCACTATCGCACCACTCTGTGATGGCTTTTCTCAACTCTAGATTCTCCGGTGCATCTCCCATCGGGTCTTCAATCGGAAGATGTCCCAAACCAGTTCCTTGAATCATGATTGCATCGTGGTCAAGTGCGGCAATAGCACCGATGACTTCACCGCGAAGATGCGGCCCTGCAAGCAATTGAGTAATCTTGATGCCAGAATCAAACAATGCTGGTTTTTGTGTAACTTCCCGTTCATATTTTGGTTCATACCATTCCATCAAATGAATTTCTGGCTTTCCATTGCTCAGCGTAATTTCTGCTATTGGGCGTGAATTGACGGTGCGAAATGCATCTCTACGGCTGGAATGGTGTTTGCGAACAGCACATCCAGGAAGAACTGAGCATTTTCCATCATCGCTACCTGCATGCATCACGATGACGGCTGCATCGGACATACCTCCATCAGGAGCCGGTCCAGAAGCAGCCCAATGTACTGCAGCCATCAGGTTTTCAGCAGCATCACTTGAGCCCCGATCGCTTGAACGTTGAGAACCAGTTATGGCAATTCTTCCGGATGGTCGTCCGCCTTCACCAGCCCAAATCAGTGATAGGGCGCATGAAGTCAAATGCATGGTGTCAGTTCCTTGAGTCACCACGACACCTGTTGCACCATCTGCAAATGCTTCCGATATAGCAGCTGAAATTAGATTCCAATGTTGTGGACGCATGTCATCGGACCACATATTACCGATTTTCACAGCCTCGATTCGTGCAAAATCAGATAATTCTGGAATTGCTGACAATAATTCACCTGGCTCAAATCTGGCCACCACAGCTCCAGTACTGTAATCCACTTTGCTGGCGATAGTGCCGCCGGTGTGAATGATTCTGACTAAAGGTAGGTCTTCATCGAATTCTGCATCAATTGATTCCACAGTTACTGAACGTTTTCCGCTGGCCAGTTCCTTGAAAGATATGAGAGCGGAAAGAGGGTGGCTGACATTGTATCCATTATCCAACTTGAGTGTCAAATGTCCCTGAGACATTGGCGGAATGACTACTCCCTCATGCGAAGTATCTCCAGCAATTGTCTTGACTTTCATTCGAATACGTGCACCTTCCACAGGTGGTTCTGCATCCGTCATGGAGCAATCCAGTGATTGGAGGCACATCAACGCTGCGCGAGTGACGAACGATTCAAGCCGCACCATTGAAGACGGTATGGCCTGTCGGCGGCCTTGTTGCCGGGGTGGCGTAGTTGGTGGCGCGTCGGACTCATAGGGCAGCCGAAAGGCAATGTTCGCGCTGAAGTCAATCTCCGTGGTGTCTGAGACATCCGAAGGTCGCGGGTTCAAGCCCCGCTCCCGGCACCTCAATCAATGATGTAGAGCCGTGCCCATCTAGAGCATCAGTTCGTACTGCTTTCAGTCAATCCAATGCCGTAGGATAGAAAGGCGGCCTGCGAGTCGCAGCCTCATGGTCGATATGCAGACGGCGATGTCGGCGGCACGTGCAGACCGTGGTTCTCGCAAGAAGGGCAAGGATAGTGAGAAGAAAGGTCGCTCTGGTAGAGACCATGGAATCGAGCCATTTGATCCTGTTAAACACGTTTCCAAAGAACGTGCTGATATGTTTTCGATGTGGTTGGTAATCACTTTTGCAATTGTGGTTTCATTGATGATGCGATATGTGGTGATGCCGAATGTGGACCCTGCTGGAAGTAAGGACTTGTTGTGGTTCATGCCTATGGCGATGATTTTCCTCTTGCCTTCACTGCACCGAATGGTCATGCCAGATAGTTTGGTTGAGCACTATGGCAAGGGCACCTGGTTTCGGGCTTCTTTCCTACACATATTCACGTGGCTTGCCTTGACTTTCTTGCTCTCAAACCCCCCATTCGCGGATATTGGTGACCCAGAGGTAGCAGGTGCTTGGACGGTAGTGGTGATCGATGGTCAAGAAATGAAATTGACTGATAATGACCTAGATGGAAAGAAGCAGATTGAATTCATCCTTGATGAAGGCGAACAGAGTATCGATGGGGAGGTATGGTTATTGTTTGGAATCAGAGACAATTCGGATGCGTCAGCCATCAGGTTAGCAACTAAATTGACGATGCCAGATGGTTCAATGGAGACATTGAATACTTCTGAGGAACGGTTTGATAATCTGACGCAATGGGGTGATTCGTTGAATGCTTCTGCTAACGATTTGGCTTGGCCTACTCTGATTTCCCATGATTTTGATCGTGGAATGGCTATCCAATTGTCAACCGAGGGCCTGAATGAAGGCAAATATCGGATTGAATTGACATTGACAGAGGATGGAGATCCTTGGGAGAACTCACGCTCCTATGAATGGACTATCTTAGTCAGCCAACCAATCATTGAGGTAGAGGATGAACCTTGATGAATCTGTGATGATTGAATATTCATGTCGCAAATATCTCTGAATGCTCATCTAATAGTTGCTGGCAGATTAGACGTGCTCTACGACTATATCTCTTTGATTCAATCTTCTTTCGCCGTTCCGCCCTGATCCAGATTATCAAAGGGGTCCAGCATAGTGTGTCCATACATGCTCTAGTCAATGTTCTCATTTGCATCCCGTAACTACGAATCAGTTCCAATAGACCTTCTTTTCCAAGACGGTTATTACAGTAAGTTGAAAGTGAAAAATTTCAATTGAGAAAATAAGTATGGCAATTGAAACTTAAAGTTTCAAAGCCTGACAGATTCTTGCTGTCATAGCATCTAGTTGCAGTTCTTCTCCACCACCTTCAACGAGGCGGAAATCTATCTCCGCCATCAGTTCTGTCAGGTCCAGTTTTGCCGCTTCGCTGAGAAACTCTGAATTGTACAATTCCCGGTGTAATTGATTGACCATGTCGGTCCCTGCTAGTCCGAATTTATCCAGTAATTCTCGTAATCTTCTCCGTGCAGCGTGAAATCCATCTTCTCTACAAGCCAAGAGGTATCCTTGCAACGCTTCCGGAGGTGCGGTAGCATTGGTTTCATAGATCATTGCTCTAGTGATATGAGGGTCTAACGCTGCAGCGACCTGTAATGCTGTAATCGCTTTGCGCAGATCTCCCCTGCTGATCATGACTATTGCATCTGAAGCATCATCTTCGAGTTCAACCCCCTCACTTTTGGCAACAACTCCAATCTGTTCAGCAACATCAGCATCAGGCAATGGTCTGAAACGAAATACTGCGCAGCGTGATTGTATCGGTTCAATGATTTTGGATGAATAATTGCACGATAGGACAAATCTACAAGTTTCAGCGTATTTCTCCATGATTCTGCGCAATGCACCTTGGGCATCATTTGTCAAAGCGTCAGCCTCATCAAGAAAAATAATCTTGAATTCAGCTCCATGAAGTGGTGCAGTACGGGCAAATTGTTTGACCTTGGTTCGGATACTTTCCAGTTTTCTTTCATCACTAGCATTCATTTCTAGCATATTTTCTCTGAATCCGTCGCCGAATACATCTCTAGCAAGTGCCATTGCAGCAGTGGTTTTACCGGTTCCAGGTGGTCCAGCAAACAGCAGGTGCGGGAAATCAGTATTTTTTGCATAAACGGTCAACCTCTCGATTGCACTAGCCTGTCCACAAATATCAGAAACTGTTCTCGGTCGGTGTTTCTCGACCCATAGTTCGCTCATGCAACTCATGGCTGAGGGCGAGGCCCGATGAACCTTCTCACTGGGCTTTCTTGTGACGGCCGCCCTATGGGCGGCCAGTGCGAAGCATGATAACACAGTCCGATTCGTCCCTGTGCGATAGCCATGTCTTCGACCACCGAGCGACCGCGATACTCATTCAAAGCATTGATTCTAGTGGCACTGTTTTTGTTTGCTGATTTAATGGTCCCCGGACTGTATCCAGCCTCATTTCCAGATTCTCCCGAGTCTTCCCATTCTCCGAGCAATGCAGTGATTTGGGATTACAACAGCAGTATCGACACTTACATCGAATCCAGCATGCCAAGTACAACATACGGTTCTGAGACAACGACTTTGATTGGAATCGATGGAATGTCCGAATCAAGGATGTTGATCGAGTTCACTTTCAATCTCAGTACAGCATACACGGTTTATTCCGCAACTCTGGATTTAGAGTGTTTCAATGATGACGGAGATGTTTCTGAGTTCTATATCACAAACTTGACCACCGGTTTCAATGAATCAAATGCCAATTGGATGTTGTCAAACACCTCAAAAAGTTGGGATGAAATGGGGGCTAATTCCAGCAAGGACAGAGGCTTTTGGGAGCCAAGTGTGACAATGTCGAGCAATGGTACAGTTTCTCTCAACGTCACTCGCTTAGTGCAATATCGTGCTGCGAATAATTGGAACTCTGGGCGCTACCTAATTTCAGCAACTGGTTCGCAATCGGAGTGTTATTCCAGCGACCACAGCAATTCCACATTACATCCTTCATTGAGTGTTGAGTTGAGCAATACCACCGCTTCAGCATTTGGTTCACTTTCTCCTGATTGGGTTGAAGATGGTTCCTCGGTGATGACTGGAGATTTCATTTTGAGCGCTGAATCGACCCCTACGCTTTCGTGGACTGATTGGATAGGGGACAATGTCGAGATTCAGTTGTCTCAATCCAGTGATTTTCGAATGGACGGCGATGGCGGTGGTCATTGGACTTCGATGGCCAATTCTTCGATGTTCTCACTCACTGGCGGTGCTTCATGCGTCTGCACCATGGCGATTGGCACTGGTGATGCTCTTTCCAATGGCTCCACGTTCTATTATCGAATGCGATCCATCAACAATTATCAGATAGGAGATTGGGCTACTGGTTGGTTCAACCTTCCTGGTCATGACATCACTGACAATGGCGATGGAACCGCAACCATCAGCATCGATGCCGATGACCTTGGCCTTTCTGAGAAAACAATTTTGGATGTCGAACTGGATTCGTCCCAGAAGACTGCTTCTTTGGGTTCTGAAGCTACGATGCTGATTGGAACCGACACATCTCCAGACAAAGAATCGACAACTTTGATGAAATTAAACATGCAACATCTTGGTATGCATGACAATCTGACAATCAAGTCTGCAGAGGCGGTTCTCACTCGTGAATCGGTCAATGGTTCTGAACTGGTTTCAATGATATTCGTAAAAAATTACGCTGAATGGAATGAGGAGGGTGCAACATGGAACAGCCCATTGGGGGACAGTACTGATTGGGATGCTGAAGTCGGCACGACTCTTGATAGTATCAGCATGGATGCTTCGAGTGATGAGTTTCGGTTCAATTCAACGATTTGGGCTCAGGCTTACCTTGATGGAGGAAATGATCATTCAGTGGATGTCATCATCAGTGGTCAAGATGCGGATGGTTCATTTTCATCTTCCAACGATATCACTTTCCACAGTACCGAGGCCTCAACTTCTTCGGACCAACCACGTATTGAGATAACCTATGAGTGGGGTTCCTCCCCTGTTTCTCCAGTGGATATGCAGTTTCCGATAAGGGGGCAGGGTATCTGGGAAATTGACGATCACAATCTTTCGGGAAATACCACGCCTGAATTGAGATGGGATGGCTCTGCCTCATCTGGTTATGAGGTTTTGTTCCAACTTTCAGATGACAAGTTTTTCAGAAACATTCTGAAAGAGGTTGATACTTCGGTTGACAATGATTTCCAGCCTTCTGATGGCTCGTACAACATAACTTCCAGTTTTGGTCTTTCGACTGGGGAGATGTATTATTGGAGGATGGCTCAAGTTGATCCTGCAGATGGGCGTTGGAGTTTTTGGGATGAACAATCCTTCTTCATCACCGATTTGAATTCAACATACCTTGGTGATGATAAATATCAATTCACTTTGAGAGATGGAAATGCTTCGAGTAATGGTGAACACCCCAGTTGCCAAGATACCTATATCGACAGCGGAACTCCTGATTCAAATTATGATTCTGAGCAAGAGATGCAGGTAGCATACAACACATATGGAGGTGGTGCTGAAACATCGATTCTCTTTGGATGTCATCTGTTGACACATGGTTTACCAGATGGCTATGCGGTTGTTGATGCCAAACTTCGCTTCAAGATGTCATATGCTTCTGGCAGTCCATATGTAGGCGCATATGAGAGTCGACAGCATAACTGGACCGAAGAAAGGGCAACCTGGAAGGAATTTGATGGAAGAGATTCCTGGGGAACTGTTGGCGCAAAGGGTTGGGAGCGTGGACAATTATTGTCCTCAACCACGATTAGTGGAAGCAGCAATTCATGGTTTGAATGGAATGTCACTCTTGGAGTACAGAATGCCATGAGAGATGGTGAGAATTTCAATGTGATTCTTGCGATTCTGGGTGCAGGAAGTGGAAACGATAGAGAAGCACTGCTCTATGGAAATCAGAATTCTGATGCCAGCCGTCCTGAACTTGTGTTCACCTATGTCCCTGGTTCTTCCGCTCTACCTGATGACCCAGTTCCATTGAGCCCAGCCAATGGTAGTTGGTCGGTTGCGGATGGTATCGAGAGGTCGACGGTCAGAAATCCAATGTTGAAGTGGAACTACACTGGTAACACGAATGCTTCAGGCTTCGTGATAGATGTTGATTCTAACACATCCTTTGACAGTGCCGAACTGCTGTCATATGGGTCTTGGTCCAACAGTGGATTTGATTTGACCAACATGACTTTCCAGATGCCTGTGAATCTAGATGTCGGAAAGACTTGGTATTGGAGAGTCAGGGCAATCTCGACGACAAACCAGATCGGAAATTGGAGTCAATACAATCACTTCCATGTCCCTGATTTGACCACTTGGAGTATTGATAATGACACGGCTGCGGTTGAATTGCATCATCATGAGGCGATGCCCTCTCTGAATGCCCCTAATTTCATAGATACATGGATTTCCAACAATGGAGCAAACATCAATATCAGCAATCCAGAAGATGACATTTTGGTGACTGGAGAGATGAGTGATGGTTCTTTGGCTACTGCTCTGATGAAGTTACCACTGACAGATATTCCGATGCCTCAGAATGCGACCTTGAAGCAAGCGATATTGAATCTCTATTGTGAATGGGGGAGTTCCTCGACCCAGAGGATTTCCATCCATGCAGTGAATGGTACATGGAATGAAAGCGCGACTGGTTTG